>JAVKMA010000319.1:0-14331 GCA_031538685.1 Burkholderiaceae bacterium
ACATAAAGCCAGGGTCGTAGGTGAACATTCCTGTGGCTGCGTAGAGTTTGCGTACGTCAATGACTGAAGGGCCTAAGGAGCCTTCATAAATGGGCAACTCAAGCGCCGGACGGTTGTCGGAGAATGACAAAGTTGCTTTGATATTGGCGGGTTTCGCGACAGACATGGAAGTTCCTCGTAAAAGTGAAATAAGTAATTAAGTGACTGTTTAAGCGACTGTTCAAGTAACTGTTTGGGGATGGGTCTCTGAACCGATCTTTCGTATGCGTATGAGTAACTGCGTTATTGCTTCGTGTAACTGGGGATCTGGACATATTTGTGTCGAGACAGTACGTGAACCTGAAAGCAGAGGTAATAAATCAGGATCGGATAAATCTAACAAAAACGCCAGTGCATCAAGATCATCGTCCGACAGCGATAGCGCAGGATTATGTAAAAAACGCGATAAAAAAATATCGTTTTCTAACAGACCACGGCGCGAACGCCAACGCAAACGTGATAACTGCTCTGCTGATCTCATTGCGTAACTCTCGGTAAGGCCAAATTGAACGATGCAGTAAACGATGCAGTAAACAACGAGTTGAACACGAATTTATCTTAAATGCAGTTGATAAAACGCAGGATTTACACCATGCGCTCCACCAACATTTCTTTAATTTTGCCAATCGCGCGGGTCGGGTTTAATCCTTTTGGACAAGCGTCAACACAATTCATGATCGAATGACAACGAAACAGACGGTACGGGTCTTCTAAATTATCCAAACGTGCCGGCGTGGCTTGATCGCGCGTATCGGCAATAAAACGATAGGCTTGCAATAAACCTGCCGGGCCAACAAATTTATCAGGATTCCACCAGAACGATGGGCATGAGGTTGAACAGCATGCGCACAAAATACATTCGTATAGACCGTTTAACTCTTCGCGAGCGTTTGGACTTTGTAAGCGTTCTTTTTCAGGTGGCGCAGAGTCGTTAATTAAATACGGTTTGATCGAGTGATATTGCGCAAAAAATTGCGTCATATCGACAATCAAATCACGCACTACAGGCAAGCCTGGTAAAGGCCGCAGAACCACGGTCTTGGGTAAAGACAACATATTGGTTAAACAGGCGAGGCCGTTTTTACCATTGATGTTCATCGCATCTGAACCGCATACGCCTTCGCGGCAAGAACGGCGGAAACTTAAGCTGGGGGCCAGTTGCTTTAATTTAATTAAGACATCCAACAGCATCCGTTCACTGCCGTCGAGTTCTATCTCGTAAGACTGCATGCGCGGCGCGGCGTCGGTGTCGGGGTCGTAACGGTAAATTTCAAAAGTACGGAGAGTCATGATGGAAATATGAGATCAGTGAATTTAAAAAGTACGTGGTTGAGGCGGGATTGATTCCACGCTTAGTGGCGTGAGTTTGACCGGTTTATAGGTCAATTGATTACCCTCTTTGTGCCACAAAGTGTGTTTCATCCACGCCTCATCATTGCGCTCAGGATGATTGTCATGTGCGTGGGCGCCGCGACTCTCGGTACGTGCCGCCGCCGAAAGCATCGTCGCTTTAGCGACTTCGATCAGGTTGTCGACTTCCAGCGCTTCAACCCGTGCGGTGTTAAATACTTTTGATTTGTCGGCTAAGTGAATGCCGTCCACTCGTTTGCTGATGTCGAGGATTTTTTGCACCCCTTTATCCATGAGCTCTTGAGTGCGGAAAACGCCGCAGTGAGTTTGCATCGCATTACGTAAATCGTTGGCGACGTCTTGCGAATATTCGCCGTCAGTAGATGCGTTTAAACGTGCTAAACGCGATAGAGCCAAATCCGCAGCATCAGCAGGAAGTGGTTTATGATTTTTTTGTTTTAAGGCCGATGCAACAATATGATTACCCGCAGCGCGTCCAAACACAATTAAATCCAGTAAGGAATTAGTCCCTAAACGATTGGCGCCATGCACCGATACGCAAGCGCACTCACCAATGGCGTACAAACCGTTAACCACTTGCTGTTCAGTTGAACCGCTTGATTTGGGCGCCAGCACTTGACCTTGGATTGAGGATGGAATCCCCCCCATTTGGTAGTGAATGGTGGGCACGACGGGAACCGCGTCGCGCGTGCAATCAACGTTCGCAAAATTTTTGCAGATTTCAAAAATCGACGGCAAACGTTTGTGAATGGTGTCGGCGTCTAAATGTGTTAAATCCAATAACACGTGATCTTTATTGGGGCCGCAGCCGCGTCCTTCTTTGATCTCCTGATCCATTGAACGCGACACAAAATCGCGCGGCGCTAAATCTTTATAAATCGGCGCGTAGCGTTCCATGAAACGCTCACCTTTGCTGTTACGCAATACGCCGCCTTCGCCACGACAACCCTCGGTCAGTAAAACGCCTGCACCGGCAACGCCAGTTGGGTGGAACTGCCAAAATTCCATGTCTTGCAATGGAATTCCGGCGCGAGCCGCCATCCCTAAACCATCGCCGGTATTGATAAAGGCGTTGGTCGATGCGGCAAAAATTCGTCCAGCCCCGCCGGTGGCTAACAAAGTCGATTTGGCTTCAAAAATCATCGATTCGCCAGTTTCCATTTCAAGGGCGATGACACCTAAAATGTCGCCTTCGGAGTCACGAATTAAGTCTAGCGCCATCCATTCAACAAAGAACTGTGTGTTAGCGCGCACATTGCGCTGATACAAAGTGTGTAGGAGCGCGTGCCCAGTACGATCAGCTGCGGCACAAGCGCGTTGAACTGCTTTTTCCCCGTAGTTGGCCGTGTGACCACCAAAAGGGCGCTGATAAATTGTGCCATCGGGATTACGGTCAAAAGGCATTCCAAAATGCTCTAATTCATAAACGACTTTGGGTGCTTCGCGACACATGAATTCGATGGCGTCTTGATCGCCTAACCAATCTGAGCCTTTGACGGTGTCATAAAAATGATAATGCCAGTTGTCCTCAGACATATTGCCCAAGCTCGCGCCAATACCGCCTTGCGCAGCGACGGTATGCGAACGGGTTGGAAAGACTTTGGACAATACTGCGACACTGAGTCCCGCCTCGGACAGTTGCAATGCCGCGCGCATTCCTGAGCCGCCAGCGCCGACAATCACAACGTCAAAAGCGCGTTTGTTAATCGGGTAATGCGTATTTAAAAAAGGACTGGCTACCATCACACTCTCCACAAAATTTGAATGACCCAAACGAGGCAGGCAATCAGCCACGCCATCGAAAATAAATGTAACAAGATGCGCAGTTTTAAGGGTTTGACGTAATCCATCCAAATATCACGCACACCCACCCAGGCGTGGTAAGCCAGGCCGACAAACACTGCGACGCTGAATAATTTAAACCAGTTTTGCGCAAACAAGCCCGCCCAGGCTTCATAGCCGTGCGCTGATGAAAAGGTATAGCTGACGATTAAAACGACAAAGTAAATCACCATTAACACAGCCGTCAAACGCTGTGCCAACCAATCGCGAGTGCCGTAATGAGCACCTGTGGTGACGCGTCGCGGGGTGATAAGTTTGGCAGTTTTACTCATATTGATCCTTAAATTCTAAAATCAGTGTTCGGAAGAGACAGTAACGGCTTACCAGATGAGAATTAACGACATCAGCGTTAACCCAATGCTGACGATAAAAACAATCACTGACGAGCGTTGCGCAGATTTTTTTTCTAAACCAATGTGGGCGTCTAAAAAAAGATGGCGAACTCCCGCGCACATGTGGTGTAAAAAAGCCCAGACCAAACCCCAGACGATCAATTTAATGATCGGGTGCGACAA
Source organism: Burkholderiaceae bacterium (assembly GCA_031538685.1). Classification (GTDB taxonomy): domain Bacteria; phylum Pseudomonadota; class Gammaproteobacteria; order Burkholderiales; family Burkholderiaceae; genus JAVKLU01. The sequence goes on from JAVKMA010000319.1 coordinate 3,768, forward strand.
AATTCCGGTCATGTAGTAATAAGTCGATTCCGAAGTGAGGCTTTCCTTAAGCAAGTACACCAAAAACGGCAATGCAATGAATAAAAGTAGGCCGCTGATGCGATGAAGAATGGACAAGAGGCCAGGCAAGGGCAGGCGATAGTGGCGCAAATCCGCAATGCCAATATTGCGGAATTCTTTACGTGGCATACGCGCTGCCGTAGTTTGAACAGGATCAGACATATTCGATAGCAAATAAGTTAATAGCGGTCGATTTCGAGACGATACCTACTGAGATAGGAGTATTGATTCGAGATTTGAAGAGGATAGATTTTACTCAATTTATCAAAAAGTCAGATTTCGTTATTGCAAATCAAAACCCAGAATTTGTATTTTTTTACTTAAGTGAGCTAATTAAGCTCGCTCAATACACATCAGCGTATTTGTAACATGAGCGATGAACTATGACGATCTCCTAATGGTTCTGCAAAATGTAAATGCGATTATCCGCCCTGCTGTTACAAAATACTGACACAGTAATTTCACCCGATTCGTTTTAGCTATTTATAATGCGTCCGGCAAAGAGTAGGCAAGACAATCGCCGGTGTATTTGTAATGGATATGCGGGAGGAAGGTCTGGACTCCGCAGAGCAGGATGAAGGCTAACAGCCTTCTGTCGTGAGACAAGGAATAGGGCCACAGAGACGAGTCTTTGATGTCAATCAAAGGGTGAAACGCGGCAACCTCCATCTGGAGCAATTTCAAGTAGGCACACGTTGAGGCGGCTCGCCAAGTGTGCGGGTAGGAAGCTAGAGCGTTTGGGTAATCAGACGCATAGAGGAATGATTGTCAGCGAGGTCACTCGCGCACAGAATCCAGCCTAATGTTTACTCTTTGCTCGTTTTTATTGTCTGCAGTGCTATCGGTCAAAATAAAAAATGAATAACTTTGAGAGTGCTTATCCGCGTTACAAAAAAATAATGCTTTGGGTCGGTGCAATGCTAGGAAGTTTGGTGCTATTGCTGATTCTTCTTAGTTTGAGTTTGTGGTGGTGGGCGAGTCAGCCTGTCGTAATACCGCATCGCGAAGTACAAGTGAAAAGCGGGGATAGCGCAGAAAAAGTCGCGATCAGGATGGTCAATCAAGGCGTTGATTTTGACTTAACTTTGTTTCGAGGCTTAGCCGCCCTCACTCGAAAAAATACGACGGTAAAGCCAGGTTACTACGCCTTGCCTGCGCGACTTTCGCCAATGGAGTTTTTGAATTTAATTAACTCATCGGAGCGCATAAAAGTGCGCGTGAGCATTCCTGAAGGATGGCGATTCCAGCAAATGCGAGATCAAATTGATGCGCAAGCCGGCCTTACACATGACACTGCGGGCTGGTCTGATTTGCAGTTAATGAGCAAGATTAATCCACAAGAAAAATATGCAGAAGGACAATTTTTTCCCAGTACCTATTCCGCTGAAAAAGGCAGTAGTGATTTGGCCTTGTACAAAATGGCTTACCACACGATGCAAAAAAAATTGGAAATGACGTGGCAAAAACGTTGTTCCAATACCCCGCTAGAAAATATGAAACAACTCTTAATTTTGAGTTCGATTGTTGAAAAAGAAACCGGCGCGCCCGACGATCGTGATAAAGTCGCTGCCGTATTTACCAATCGACTGCGTGTGGGGATGCGTTTACAGACTGACCCTACGGTGATTTATGGAATGGGACGTGCATTTGATGGTAATTTGCGCAAAGTTGATTTGCTCCGCGATACGCCCTATAACTCGTATACGCGGGCGGGCTTGCCCCCAACGCCCATCGCCTTGCCTGGCGAAGCCGCCTTAGCGGCGACCAGTTGTCCGGCAAAAATTAACGCCTTATATTTTGTGGCAGAAGGCAATGGTCGAAGTTTTTTTTCGGATAAGCTCGAGACACATAATCAAGCAGTTAAAAAATTTCAATTAAAACGATGAAACGATGAGCGGACGCTTCATTACATTTGAAGGAATCGATGGCGCGGGAAAATCCAGCCATGTGGCTACATTACAGGCATTTTTAGAGCAGCATCAGATCGATAGCATCACCACGCGTGAGCCTGGTGGAACGCCATTAGGCGAGGAAATTCGCGCCTTACTGATTGCGCGTGAAATGGATGCGCGTACCGAAGCACTCTTAGCATTTGCGGCGCGTGCCGAACATCTGGCGCAAATTATCCGCCCCAAATTGGCCGCAGGAGTATGGGTGATTTCAGATCGTTTTACCGAGGCAAGTTATGCCTATCAAGGCGCAGGACGCGGCTTGGGATTTGATTCCGTCGGGATTTTGGAGCAATGGTGCCAAAATGATTTGCGCCCTGATTTAACCTTTGTTTTTGATTTGCCGCCACGAACCGCAAAAAAACGAATTGAAGGTGGAGAGTTGCAGATTAATTTATTTGAAACGTCTACTCGTCAAGCACTAGACCGTTTTGAACGACAGGATGACGTTTTTTTTGAGCGGGTTCGAACCGCCTATTTACAGCTGGCTAATCTATATCCCGAACGTTTTTGTGTACTGGATGCGCAGCAATCACCGGCAGCGATTTCTACTTTGATTACCGAGCGTATCAGCCGGTTGTTTCAGGTATGAGCGAACTTTTTGCCTGGCATCAAGACGCGTGGCAAACGCTGAAAGGAAAAGCCCGTGCGCAAGGTCATGCGTTATTGATACATGGTGAACGCGGAATCGGTAAATGGATTTTTGTGGACTTGTTGGCGCGTGCCTTATTGTGCGAGCGTCCGACCGAACAAGGTTTTGCGTGTCATGATTGTGACGGTTGTTTTTGGTTAAATAGTCACAATCATCCTGACTATCATTTGTTGATTGCGCCCGCGCAACGCGCTTTGTGGGGGATTGAAGAAGCTGACACTGATGATAAGAAAAGCGACGAGAGAAAAAAACCGTCCAAAGACATTGATGTGAATCAAGTGCGCGATTTGGTGAGCTCGATTTATACCAGTCCACACACCTCACAAGGTCGCGTGATCGTGGTTGCGCCGGCAGAGTCAATGAATGCGATTGCGGCAAACGCGCTATTAAAGACACTAGAAGAACCGCCTGCGAATACGATTTTCTTATTATTGTCGCATCAAATTCATCATTTGCTGCCAACGATTATTTCGCGTTGTACACAGCTATCATTGCGCGCGCCGACACAAGAAGAAGCTTTGAATTGGCTGCACAGCAAAAAATTAGAACAGCATACGAATTTATTAGCGGCAGAAGCCTATTGTCCGGTTGCGCTGCTGCAACGCTTGGAGAAAAATCCTGGCTATGCTGTTTTTTTAGAACAGTTTTTACAAGTTTTAGCGCATCCTGAATCACCACAGATTTTGGATATGGCGGCTGAACTTTCCAAATACGAAACCCTCGACATTATTCAGGTTGTTCAAAAATGGATGACTGATGTCTGCCTGCTGCAACACAGTGATCAGTTACGTTATTTTCCACAACAGCGCGCCAAGCTCCAGCAATTAACACAAAGAACCGAGACCGCGCGGACAGAGTTGTTTTTGCGTGAGCTACTCGAATTACGACGCATGTCCGAACATACTTTGGCGCCTCGTTTATTCGTTGAAAACCTATTGTTACGATATAAGCGAGTTTTTATCTCAATAAATTTAGATTTATCGTAATTGCATGTTGTAAGATAGGATCACAGTGTCGCAAAGTTGACCGTTATTTTTATTTTTTATCCTATTTACTGCTATGAAACAAATTATTGCGATTATTAAACCTTTCAAATTGGATGAAGTTCGAGAATCACTTGCCGACAGCGGCGTGAGCGGTTTAACCGTAACCGAAGTGCGAGGTTTTGGGCGGCAAAAAGGGCATACCGAACTGTATCGAGGCGCAGAATATGTGGTTGATTTTTTACCAAAAGTAAAAATTGAATTGGTGATTGATGATTCGATGGTAGAAATGGCCATAGAGGCGATTATCAAAGCGGCGCGCACCGGTAAAATTGGTGACGGCAAGATTTTTGTCACACCAGTCGAACAAGTCATTCGGATTCGCACTGGCGAAAGCGGCCCACAAGCCATTTAGTTGCGCGTGTCACAAAAAATATGAGATCTCGCAGTTGTCAAGAATGGTTAAGTCATCTCGAATCGCTGAATCCTAATCATATTGAATTAGGCTTAGAACGAATTGGGCGAGTGGTGGCAAAGCTGGCTTTGCCACGATTGGCACCCTTGGTGATTACGGTCGCGGGAACCAATGGTAAAGGCTCCTCTGCAGCCTTGTTAGCAAAAATTTATCAATGTGCGGGCTACCGTACTGCGCTGTATTCATCGCCCCATTTAAAAATATTTAATGAACGTGGTCGCGTGAATGGGCGAATGCTGGATGATCAGTTATTAGCGCAAGGTTTTAGTGCGGTTGCAGAGGCTCAAAATCAGGCCCGCAGCGCGACTCCAACGGAGTTGACGTATTTTGAATTCACAACCTTAGCAATTTTTTGGGCGTTCGCGCAAAACCCTTTGGATATTGTGATTTTGGAGGTCGGACTGGGCGGGCGTTTGGATGCGGTCAATATCATTGATCCTGATTTGTGTCTGATTACCCCGATTGCCTTGGATCATCAAAATTTTTTGGGCGATACGCGTGAAGGAATTGGCGCGGAAAAAGCCGGTATTTTTCGCGCGGGCGTACCAGTGGTGTGCACCGATACCGATCCACCTAAAAGTGTCGTGAATCGCGCAACAGAGTTGAACGCGCCGTTTTATGCGATTGCACAAAAATTTGGTTTTGATGGGGTTGAACAAAACGGTGCGCAATGGCGTTATCACGGTGTAAGTGGGCGTAAATTAAGTTACGCGTATCCCGCATTGCGTGGCATTCATCAGTTGCAAAACACCAGTGGCGTGTTAGCGACGATTGAATTATTGAATACGCGTGCGCCCGTCTCGCAACAAGCGATTCGAGAAGGTTTGGCCAATGTGGTTTGGCCAGGACGTTTTCAAATTTTGCCAGGCACGCCGTCGGTAATTTTGGATGTTGGACATAATCCTCATGCGATGACGGCGCTCATCAATAATTTGATGGGTTTGCCGTTTGCGCAAAATACGCACGCGGTGTTTGGTGTGATGGCGGACAAGGATTACACCGCAATGTTGACGCAAATGACACCCTATATTGACGCTTGGCATTTATGTGATTTGCCCAGCCCCCGTGCGGCGACGGCGCAAATGCTGGCACAGGTCATCAGGACAATCGCGCCTAAAGCAGCAGTGCATTTATACGCCGATGCCACATTGGCGCTCACGGGAGCCAAAGCTTTAGTCGCAACGACCGATAGAATCCTAGTGTTTGGTTCTTTTTTGACGGTGGGTCAAGTTCTACCGTCTGTTGAATGATTTAATTTTTTAATTTGTATTTAATGGCTGTCGAATTATCTGAAGGTGAAAGAAACGCACGCGATACGACAACGGCGAATGCCACAACTTCTGTCGAGATTATTCGTTCGCGTCGGCAATTAATTGGTTTGGTGGTTTTGGTCATGATCGCGGTGTTTGGTTTGCCTTTGATTATTAATACCGAGCTGCAACCCATTAACGACGATGTCATTGTTGAAGTGGTACGGAGTAAATCCGATGCCAATACTTTGGGTGCTGTTAGCGATCCCGCCGCTCAAGATGTGCAGCTTGATGATGCTGTACCACCAGTCATGCCAAACGCAAGAATTGAACCCGCGCCAACACCTGCGGTGCAAATAAAGCCAACGATCGCGACGCCGGTAAAACCAGCACTTCATGATGCGCCTAAAAAGGCGCCCAGCCCAAATGTTATTAAGCCACCAATGGTTACTAAGCCACCAGTGGATCGTTACTTTGTTCAGTTGGGCGTGTTTGAGTCCTTAACGAAAGCCAATACCTTGCGCGATGCGGCGAAAAAAAATGGTGCAAATGCTGAAGTAAAGACCTTATCGATTGCCGGTAAAACCCAGCACAGTGTGCGCATTTTGGGATTTGAGTCGCGTACGAGTGCAGAAACAGTTCGCGGCCAATTAAAAAAAGCGGGTATTTCAAGCATTCTGATTAAAAATTAATTGCCTCTGCTTTAATGACAACACTTCTTTAATGACGACTCTTTTTTAATGACAACTCCGCAAACACTGCAAATTGCCACGACACAATTATTGTCGGCACACGATTTATCGATGAACTCAGTCCGTGCCGTGATGCGCGATCTGAATATCAACGGCAAAGAAATTTCGTATGGCGATATTTATTTTCAATCAAGCTATTCTGAAGGCTGGAGTCTAGAAGACTCGATAGTGAAGTCGGGCAGCTTTTCATTAGAGAAAGGCGTGTCGGTACGAACGGTATTCGGTGAAAAATCAGCACTGTCGTATTCGGATGATATTTCTTTGGGGGCGTTACAAAAATCAGCTTCGGTGGTGCGACAAGCCGCGCAAAGTGGCAATGGTACGCGTTATGCACATGCAAGCGATTTGAATTCTCGCGCATCCTTGTATCCGACGACTTCGCCCCTGGACAGTATCGACAGTCGTGCAAAAAAAGAATTGTTATATCGTTTGGACAGGGCCGCCCGCGCCCATGATGCGCGAGTTCAGAAAGTGAATGCCTCATTGGCCGCCGAGTGGGACATTATGTTAGTGATGCGTCCTGATGGCAGCGTTGCCGCGGATGTTAGGCCCTTAGTGCGTTTGTCGGTGACGGTTTTAGTGGAAGACAAAGGCCGACGCCAAAGCGGTCATGCCGGCGGTGGCGGACGTTGGGGCTACGAATTTTTTACCAATGATCGTGTTGATTCGTATGCGCATGAAGCGGTACGCGTTGCCTTGGTCAATTTACATGCGCAGCCAGCAAAAGCCGGTACGATGCCGATCGTATTGGGTGCAGGTTGGCCTGGTATTTTGTTGCACGAAGCGGTCGGACATGGTTTGGAAGGCGACTTTAATCGTAAAGGCAGTAGCGCTTTTGCGCATCGAATGGGAAAACGAGTTGCAGCCAAAGGCGTGACTGTCGTTGATGACGGCACCTTAGCGAACGCGCGGGGATCGTTGAATATTGATGATGAAGGCACACCAACAGGATCGTGTACTTTGATTGAAGACGGTATTCTGACTGGATATTTGCAGGATGTGATGAATGCCAATTTGATGAAGCAAGCACTGACCGGTAATGGTCGGCGCCAATCTTACGCGCATTTACCGATGCCGCGCATGACCAATACCTATATGCAGCCTGGTACGCATACTAAAGAAGAAATGATTGCGTCGGTAAAAAACGGCATTTATGCGGTGAATTTTGGTGGTGGACAGGTCGATATTACCAGTGGCAAATTTGTGTTCACGGCATCGGAAGCTTATCAAATTGAAAATGGCAAAATCACTTACCCAGTACTTGGCGTGACGCTGATCGGCAATGGTCCAGAATCGCTGATGCAAGTCGAGATGATTGGTAATGATTTAGCGATGGATGAAGGTGTTGGAACCTGCGGTAAAGAAGGGCAAACGGTTCCGGTAGGGGTTGGGCAGCCGACTTTGAAAGTCGGTGGTTTGGTCGTAGGGGGAACTGCGTAGTGCGTTGAACCTTGTAATCTGTGTATGATGCATACTTCTGTCGATGATTGACAGTTCACTGGCGGCTCAATTGAGACGCGTTTATTTATTTATTTATTTATTTTGGAGTAATTCGTGATGAAAAAATCGCTATTGATTGCAGCGCTTAGTGTTCTTTCTGTCGTTGCGTGTGGTAAAAAAAATTCGTCTGATTCTGCGTCATCTGCTTCTGCGTCATCTGCTTCTGCCTCGGCTGCTTCTGTCTCATCTGAAGAAAAAATCTTAAATTTTTATAACTGGCCTGATTACATTCCTAAAGAGATGTTAGCCAATTTTGAAAAAGAAACGGGCATCAAAGTGAATTACCAAACGTTTGAAAATAACGAAACTTTGCACGCTAAATTGGTTGCGGGAAATTCCGGTTATGACATCGTGGTGCCTGGTTCTGTTTTTGTAAAACCACAAATCGACGGTGGTTTACTGAAAAAGTTGGATAAAATCCAAATTCCTAACTACGCTAATTTGGATATGGATTTGATGAAAAATTTGAATGGCGTTGATCCAGGTAATCAATACGTATTCCCATGGGCATGGGGTTTTACAACTGTTGGGATCAATTCGGGTAAAGTCAAAAAAGCCTTAGGTGCTTTGCCGATGCCTGCGAACGCATGGGATTTGGTTTTCAATCCTAAATACGCGTCTAAACTGGCCTCATGTGGCGTGGCGTATTTAGATTCCCCGACTGAAATTATCCCTCCTGCGATGCATTATTTAGGTAAAAACGCTTACTCTAATGATACGGCCGACCATAAAGCCGCAGGCGCGATGTTGGCCAAAGTGCGTTCAAGTGTTAAAGTTTTTACGAGCACAATGATTGATGATTTGGCTAGCGGTAAAGTCTGCGCGGTAGTGGGTTGGTCAGGTGATATCAATATTGCACGTGGCCGCGCGATTGAAAATAAAAATGGGCAAGATATTCAAGCCTTATTACCAGAAAAGGGCGCATTACCATTTTTTGATACTTTAGCCATTCCTGCGGATGCTAAACATCCTAAAAATGCGCATGTGTTCTTGAACTATTTCTTGCGTCCTGAAGTCAGTGCAAGCTTGACCAATGAATTGAATTACCCTGTCGCGAATAAAGCCGCGATGAGTAAGATCAATCCTGAAATGGTGCAGAACAAAAGTATTTTCCCAGACGCGGCCTATATGAGTACAAAATTTGTACCGCCTAGTCCGTTTACGAACGAAGCGCGTGAATCAATGGGCGCGGTGTATACGCAGTTGAAAAAAGGCAAGTAATTGAATTAGTCGCGAATCAGTAGTGATTCAGTAGTGCTTAAAAAAGCGGTGTTTACACCGCCTTTTTTATTTCTCAGATTTTTGTTAAACCCTTAGATATTTCGCACATCTCAATCAGACTGAGGGAGGTATTTTTGGCAGCAGTCGTATTTTTGAATGTAATGGCAGCCTAGTGTCTAACGGATGCGTTGGTACATTCCGCCGTTTAAGCGTTGTATCGCGCCGCCTAATTCCCAATCCAAGAGTTGTGCATTTAATTGGGCCACGTCTAAATTGGTTTGCGTTAACGCATCCTCAAAGCTAAATGGTGCAAAACCAATTTTGCTTAAAGGAGTGGGAATTGTTTCAAGTGCAGGTGGTAAGCCCGATTCCAGTTTTAATTCTGAGCCCAACTCGACGATCGGCGTTTGAGTATCTTCAGTTTGCTGACTCAGCAGGTTTAGCGGACTTAGTGGACTGAGCGGGCTTAGCGAAACGAGTTGGAGTTCTTCTAAAACATCTTGTGCCGTTTCGACTAACTTAGCGCCCTGGCGAATCAAGGCATGGCAACCGCGTGCCAGGGGCGAGTGAATCGATCCTGGAACGGCAAAAACATCACGCCCTTGTTCTGCCGCTAAACGCGCGGTGATTAACGAACCTGATTTCACCGCCGCTTCCATGACAACGACGCCGCGCGCCAGTCCAGAAATAATTCGATTACGTTGCGGAAAATGATAGGCAACGGCACGACTACCTAACATAAATTCTGACAGGATTAAGCCCTTCTGCGCAATTTCGTGCGCGAGTGCGCGATGACGCGCGGGATAGACCAAATCAATTCCGGTTCCAATCACGGCGATGGTACTGACCGACAATTTACTGCTCAGTGCGCCGCGATGCGCCGCAGCATCAATTCCTTCGGCTAATCCAGACACCACAATTTGTCCGGCTTGTGCAAGCGCACGCGCTAAATCTTCAGTATCTCGAACGCCTTGTGCGGTGGCATGACGGCTGCCGACAATCGCGATGGATGAGCGATTGAGCGCGGCGATGTGGCCCAAGGCAAAAAGAACCAAGGGTGGGTCAGATAACTCGAGTAAGGCTTGTGGATAGTGTGGGTCGGCTAAGGTGATCAGTTCGTGCTGTTCTTGTTTTGTCCACGCAAGTGCTTTATCGATGGACTCTTGCGCGCTCTCGCCCAGTCGTTTGAGGGCGCTAATTTGCGCAGGTTCTAAATTTTTGCTCAGTTGGTTGTGGCTGGCTGAAAAAATCTCTTGCGGCAGTGTGACGCTACTCAGAACCCGACGACATTGAGTCCGCGAAAGCCCTGAAAAAAAAACCAGCCGCAGCCATGCGGCATATTCTTCGGTGCGATCCTCATCCACAGAATTTACCAGGTTGAAAAAATTTCTGCCGCTGCTGCACAGGTGGCGTCAACATCCTGCGCGGTATGTGCAGAGGACATAAAACCTGCTTCAAATGCGGACGGTGCGAAGTAGATACCACGATCTAACATCGCGTGGAAAAATTGCTTGAATCGTGTTTGATTGTGTTTTTGTATGTCCGCATAATTTTTAGGAATGGCATCTGCAAAATACATTCCAAACATGCTGCCCAGATGTTGCGCACAAAATGCGACGCCTGATTTTTGAGCCGCAAGGTTCAATCCGTCAATCAGTCTTTGAGTGCGTTGCGTGAGCTCGGTATAAAAATTGGGTGCTTGAATCAATTGCAGCGTTACCA
>JAVKMA010000320.1:0-2112 GCA_031538685.1 Burkholderiaceae bacterium
CAAAGAATAACCATGAAAAGCGATATCAAAGATCGTGCGGACATTCAGAATTTAGTCACTACGTTTTATCAAAGCGCGATTCCTGATCCCGTCATCGGTTATTTTTTCACACAAGTGGTTAATCTGGATCTCGAAGAACACTTACCGCTATTAACTGATTTTTGGTCAACCCTATTGCTCAGAGTCCCCGCTTACAGCGGTAGCGTCGCGCAAGTTCACATGGCATTAAATCAAAAAAGTCCGATTGAAACAGAACATCTTCAGCGCTGGGTCAGCTTGTGGTGCGATGCCGTTGACTCCTTATTCAGTGGCCCGATTGCGACGCAAGCGAAAGAACGCGGTGCGATGGTCGCGCGCTCCTTAGGGATGCATCTTGAGGATGCGAGATTCTTTACGCAAGCAAAAACCATTGATTAAATAATTGATTAAATTCTGATAGGTAAATAGACAGATAAATAAATTCTGACGATTTGTCTTTAATCTTTCAAAGACCTATTCCCATCAGCATCAGCATTCACATCATTTTCATCAGCGACGCTATTTTTTAACTCTTTATGGCAAAACCGCAATTGATCAGCAGCTTTGTTAATGGACGCTTTCTATTTGCAGAAGGGCAAACACGCTGGCCGGTTATCTTGCCTGCTACCGGTGAAGCGGTAGCGACTTTATTTGAAGCAGATATTACCGAAGTCGATCACGCCGCATATGCCGCACAAAAAGCACTGCCGCAATGGCGTGCATCGTCTGAACGCGATGCTTTATTGGAAAAGATTGGTGAATTAATTGTTAAAAACAAGACGGCATTAAGCGATGTGTTGGCCCAGAATACTGGTTTATCGCGTGCCCGTGCGTATCTACAAATTGAACGTGCGGCAAAATATTTTGCACCGTTGTCCACGCACCAATTTTTTTACCCTCCCACGCAATACTCATTTGACTATGTGCGTGAACCGGTGGGTGTCGTTGCAATTGTGTGTGGTTGGAACAATGTGTTTCAACTTGTTTGTCAGAAAATCAGCATCGCCTTGCGTTTGGGCAATTGCGTGGTCTTGAAACCATCAGAGCATTCAGCACAAATATTTTTTGAATTTTTTAATTTGATTGCCGCCGTCGGTTTACCGCGCGGCGTGTTGAACCTGGTCAACGGACGTGACGAAGTCACTGGACGTGCGTTAGTCAATCACGTCAATATCAACACCATTGTTTTTTCTGGGCGCGCTCACAATGCGCAAGAAATTGCCTTGCAAGCTTTGCGTACCGGCAAAAAATTTATCGATGTCAGCAGCAAAAAACCGACGCACATCTTGTTAAATGATGCACCCTTTGAAAGCGCATTGGCGTATATATTTTCATCGGTTTTTTTGCATCCTCAACATCGTCAAGGCGTTGCACGAATTTTGATTCACGCTCAAATCGCCAGTCAATTTATGACGCGCTTGGCTGAAATGGTCGAGACTTTAATTACGCCGAAAAGTTTTTTGGCACAAAGCCAATTATTTGAATTGGCCGCGCCTTTTGAAACCACAACGACGCTTAACCTATTGCCCTACGCGCAATTAAATCAAGATATTGATCACGCACATCGTAGCGCGATTGAAGCAGGCGGTGTCTGTTTTTCAGGAGACTTTCAAAAGCTGTCTCATTCCAGCTATCCGGACAATTGCACGTCAATTCCAAGCATTTGGATGGCGCCCACAAGCACACATTTGTGTAATGACGAAACTTGGCATGGCTGTGCGCTGACCCTTGTTGATTCTTTGGATAAAGCCATCAAATCCTGTGTTGAAGGCCATTGGGCTGCAACTTCGGTGTGGAGCCAAGACCCCGAACAACTGTATCGCGCACAAGCTGCACTTCCTTCATCGCGTTTGGGATTAAATACTTTATTTGACCACGAACAAATCGATGCATGCGATGCCCGCGATGATTTTGACGCGTTAAGCCATCTCAAAATTTGCGCACGTTCTGAATAGTAATTCGCCAATCGTCGCATCGCATCACATTACATCACGTCACGTCACGTCACATCGTCGCTTAAGACTTTTTTATTTAAGACTTTATTTATTTTTATATTTTTAATGCAGCGTTAAACGCGGCATAATTCCAGTATTC
>JAVKMA010000321.1:0-1751 GCA_031538685.1 Burkholderiaceae bacterium
ATCAGATGCTGGTATGTCAGGGGGGTATATTGATGGAGGTTGGCCAGGCTATCGATGGTTGGTTGATGTTAACTTGGATGGACGTGCGGATTTTTGTAGAATTATTTCTAAGTACTTTTTTTCGTGCTTGCTCATGGGTGATGGTGGTTTGACTCAGTATACATATAGCTCAGCAGAGGGTCTTCCTAGTTATCCGATTGATGCCGCGCTGTATTGGTTTGATTCTGATGGTGATGGATTCCCAGATCTTCATGGATTTTTTAAAAATGGAGATGGTGCTTCACAGATGGTGAGACTGCACAACAGTGGTAGCAGTGGAACGAGCTTTATTCTTCAGAACACCGCTATTATTGGCTTGACTGAAGATGAACGTTTCGGTTCCGTTGTGGGCAATGCGGCAGGCTCTGATACGGCTGCTTTTTGTTATCTGCAAAACAAGGTTAATTTGCGTTGTGTTTCTATTAAGGAGGCCCTAGCGGGAACGGTGAAAGACTACTTTACGCCGCAATCGATTGAGCCTGAAATTGGTTATGCTGACTCGAGAACTTGGGTTGATATAAATGGAGATGATTCTCTTGATTATTGCGCCGTATATAAATCGGGGGATAAAGCGAAAATGAGTTGCTGGGTAAACAATGGTTCTGGTGTATTTAACAATAGCCGATCTGGGGCGATTGATGCGGGTTATGCGATTGCCTCTCTTGGGACTAAGCAGAGAAGTGGCATTGCGGACTCCAGAACTTGGGGCAATGCCGGCGCGTATTACAAGGCATATATACGCATTCCTTGGGACGATAGTGAACCCAAATTGAAAGTACTACAAACCTCAAGTGACGCAGATCCTACTTGTAGAAATCTGTTGTCAGCTTCGAAGAGCGAAGTCAAAAAGCAACTATTGACACTTCCACCTCCGGAGCCAACGGTTAAAAAACTGTATCGGTATGATCAGAGATTGCCCGAAACCACCGCGGAACATGGGCCAGGGATTTTCGATATAGGTTTTCAGCCTCGTGGAACGAACCGAGATTTGCTCGATCATATAGATGGCGGGTATCGAGGCGACGTCTCGCCTCTTCTGACGCCGGCTGAGCGAATCGCGGTGAACAGTGCTTACGTACCCACCAGTGCGAATACTGACTTCATGGATAGTCATACGGTGCGTTACTTTCAGGATACCTATCGAACGTATCGAAATAATCCTGCGGCAGGCCTTACCAATCGACAAGCCGTTTACGTGATACAACCACCAGCAAATACGTACAGTATGCGCAATGCTTTTATCGATGTGTGGGCGCAGGGAACGACTAGAGCATCAATTCGTTCGGAGGAGTTTGAAAATGCTTGGGATGCATTTATTTCACCCTCTCTTTTACGTGGCGGTATCTCGCAAGAGGAGTGGGTCGTCGATGGTGCTGTGGGCCCCGCGGACATTGAGTCGGCTATGGTATACAGCATAGACCCTGCTTTTTATGACCGCCCTGACCGTCCGGCAGTGACCATGGCGGATTTGCAGATGGAGATTGTGCCCAATCCAAATTTCCGGCGACGCCCAGATGCCTCTACGAGTGCGACTATTTTGCGTGAAGTACATCCAACGCGAGTTTCGCTAGCACAAGCTGTTGTGATTAGGTCGGCGACTCGGATGGGGACCAATCCAGTTTATGCGGTGAACCGAAGAGCGCGCTGGCCTGCTTCCATGCGCAATTTTTTGAGCAGTGCCAGAGATGCCTTGAGGTTTAGCTGCTTTGGTG
>JAVKMA010000322.1:0-1818 GCA_031538685.1 Burkholderiaceae bacterium
AAAACGCCCCCGGCTTTATTAAGTACACTTTTTACAAGTGCGACGACCCATTTATTTTTAGTGGGACTGCTCTTAATCGTCGTCAGTTCATTCTTTCATCATGCCTACGTCAGTTACTACCAGCAAATTTTTTCACCCTTAATGTTTGGTTTTTTTGACGATGATACCGTTGGTATTTTGCGTTCTATCTGGACACTTTTTCCGGTCATCCCATTGCTACTAGGTTTGTTGTTGGGTACGCTTGCGATCGGTTACCTGTACTACATTGGAGTGGCCAGGATCACCGCCCCCCTCCCGAGAAGACACTGGTCACTTGGCATTCTCTTCTGGAGCGTGGCCGTTCTCACTATCATGTTGTTCGCTCGTGGAGGACTATCTTTACAGCCACTCAACCGACAAGATGCGGTAGTCACGTCAAACCGTTTTCTCAATAGCATTGTCGTTAATGCGCCTGCGGCATTGGTGGATGCTTGGGAGGATCAGCGACTAACTCTGAACATTTCGCGCCAGACACAATTAATCCGTTTACATGAGCGCGGTTTTAATTCGATCGAGGAGGCCCTACAGTTGATAGACCCCGATCCCAAAGTAGCGTGGAGCGGTCTAATAAAGCATCGAAGCCGCAAGAAACCTTTTGTAGAAGAGCATCCGCCGCAGATCGTTATGGGGCTAATGGAAACGTGGGCACGTCACTTTATCGACCTCCATAAACCAGGTAACAACATGATGGGGGCGTTTGAAAAACATGCCAAGACCGATATTTTTCTGCCTCATTTTTATTCTGTGCACATGGGCACCCATCCTTCCTTGGAGGGTAATCTGTTCACGACCCCGATCACGCCCTTGACCATGGGTAAATATGGGCTACACGAATTAGCGTCGTTAGCCATCAAACCCTTTAAAGAGAAAGGCTATCGGACTATTTTTATTTACAGTGGTAGTAATAAGTGGCGCGCCTTGGATCGGACTTTGCCGCACCAAGGCTTTGATGAGCTGTACGACATCGCTGATATTCGTCAATTTGATCCGCAGACCAAGGCAAATTTTTGGGGGGCCTATGATGAATACATGTTCCGCTTCATGCAACACCGCCTAGAAATAGCGGAAGCAAAAAAAGAAAAAATTTTTATCTTTTTCTTGACGATGACCAATCATCCTCCTTATAACATTCCAGATGATTACCGCCCGCTGCCGATCGATCAACAATGGATGATCGCCCATAGCAAAGCCTCGCCCGAAAATGTAATTGGGCACGCAGAAACCTTCCAATATGCCACCCATCAATTGGGCGTTTTTTTGGACCATTTGAAGACGCGAGTCTACGGCCAGAAAACCTTGGTTGCGGTCAGTGGTGACCATTCGGTGCGAGATTACTTTAAGCTAGACCCTCAAGCAGATGCCGAGGCATTACTCTCAACGCCCGCTTATTTTTATGTGCCCTCAGCGTATATGGCGCAACAAACTCGCCCCGATCCACAAACCTATAGTAGCCACCAAAGTTTGTTTCCTAGCATGGTGGAATTGGCTTTGTCAGATAGCGAGTATGTTGCTTTTGGAGCCCCTCTCTTTCGCCCGATAGAACCGCATAAAAATTTTGGCCTAGCCGATTTTTCTACCTTGTTTAGTGCAGAAGGGGCGGTGTCGGGCATCAACGCTCACCCCAGTTACTTCGCTTGGAAAGGCAACTCTCTGGTTCCCGATCACAGCCCACCTAATAGTTTGAAAGAGAAATTCGACTATGCGCGTGCACGTACTGCCATACAGGAATGGTGGGTACAAGAACAATTTTTAACCCGCCCTTGAGTGATAGCGATTGAA
>JAVKMA010000323.1:0-2992 GCA_031538685.1 Burkholderiaceae bacterium
AAGCAATTGATGCTTCGAAAAGTTACGCGACGATCGCGACCGAATTAGGCAAAAATCAACCCAAATATGCCTATTGCGTAAACACTGAAAACCTCTCTCTAGAACAACGCGCTTTGTTTTATTTTTATATTCAAATGCCTTTCAGTTCCTATGCGCAACCGACCTGTAGTTACTTGCTGCAACAAGCATCGCCGTCTCACATTCCACACCCACTCGAAAAAAATAACGAAGCACCGTGGCGCCAGATTTGGCAAGGAAAACGCTTTAATGACAAGCGCGAAATTTTTACTTTATACCAACGATAACCAACCATAACCAACCATAACCAACCATAAATCGTCATCAATTGCAGAACAACCGCCCTAAAACCGCCACATCAGCGGTACATCGATGAAGAGACTCATAGCGACCATGTTTACAAAGTAGAATAGCGCCTCGTGCGAGGATGGCGAAATTGGTAGACGCACCAGGTTTAGGTCCTGACGCCAGAAATGGTGTGGGGGTTCGAGTCCCCCTCCTCGCACCATTATTTCATGCCAGTTTGGCCAACAAGAAAAAACATTGGATAAAACATAAGATGAAAAATTTATTATTAGGGCTGGCTGTTTTGGCCTCGCTGACCCTCGCAGGTTTTTTCTTGGTTTCTTCTGCCGCGCCTTCTTCTACACCAATTAAACCAACTAAACCAACGGCAAAAATGACGACTCCTGACAATACTGAATTCATCGTGCTGGGTATGGGTTGTTTTTGGGGCGCGGAAAAGCGCATGTCAGAATTAAAAGGTGTGCTGGATGTGGAAAGTGCTTATGCCGGTGGCGATAGCTCGACGACCAGTTATCAAGGGATACAACGGCAAGAACTATTGGTGCGCTCGGGCTTGAGTAAAGAAAAAAATCATGCTGAAGTAGTCAAGGTCATTTTCGATCCCAAGCAGGTCAGTCTGGAACAAGTACTGGCCCATTTTTGGGAAAGCCACGATCCCACCCAAGGGGATCGCCAGGGCAATGACATTGGCAGTAATTACCGTAGCGCGATTTATTTCAATACACCGGCACAAGAAAAAATCGCCCGCGCGACCCTGACGATATATCAAACTGCATTAAAAGAAAAAGGCAAAGGCGTCATTACAACTGATATACGGTCCTTAAAAAATTATGTGACTGCCGAGGAATATCATCAAAATTATTTGGTTAAAAATCCTGATGGCTATTGCGGCCTGGGTGGCACCGGCGTCAAATATCCGCTCGCTAAAGGACTTAACAAGGAACTCAATAAAGGGTTAAAGGAAGCCACCCCGATGCGCCCCGCAAGTAAAACTCCGCCACGCCCGTTAGATCCAAGCAAACTGTCGTTTGATCGACAGTTGATTATGTTTGCGGCAGAGGACTGTAGTTATTGTCGGGCCTTTGAAAAAGACATTGCGGCTCATTGGCAATCGGTCATTCCTTTAGTTGAAACCTGGGATATCCAGCCGCCCAAAAACTGGACGCTCGATAGCAATTTGTTTGCCACCCCGACGATAGTTTTGTTTGAAAAAGGCAAAGAAGTGGCGCGTTATACCGGCTACAACGGCCAGCCGGATAAGTTTTGGCAATGGTTGGGATTTCATTTGTTGACACCAGAACAGCAGAAAATTGCTTTTCATGAGGGTACCGAACGCCCCTTCACCAGCTCTTTATTAGATGAAAAACGCCCGGGCGTGTTTGTTGATTCGGTGTCTGGTATGCCCTTGTTTCGCAACACCACCAAATTCAATAGCGGTACCGGTTGGCCCAGTTTTTTTCAACCCATTGAAGGCAGCGTGACCTATCACGAAGATCGCTCAATTCTCGGTACGCGCACCGAAGTGCGCAGTAAAAGTTCCGGGATTCACCTGGGGCACGTGTTCGATGATGGGCCGCCGCCCACGGGTAAGCGCTATTGCATTAACGGCGAAGTCCTGCGTTTTGTACCGGATTAAGCGCAATTATTATTCTCCATCCTTCGCCGCCGTTCGGCGGTGCCAGATGTCTATTTCATAACAACATTGGCGGTTTGTATCTGCGCTTTGCTTGCGAGAGGGGCCGTCGATGAATTGTCAGGATAGCTCTTCCCCTTGAGGCGCAGTAAGGCCTCACCATGATTACGTGAGTGAACGATCAGACTTGCCCATGAACTGGACGCTTGTTTGAGTACGCGTATTGGCCCCGAAGTAACGCTCGTTGTCGAAAGAAGCTTAAAGCCTTTCTTAACGCCCTTGAATACCACCATGGTGCACCCTCCGGACCCGCACCAATAGGATCCGCTCAGAAGGACTATCGCGTCGTCGATGCCATCGCGGTTCAAATCGACCCGTGCGATTTTGTATGCGGGTATTTTTTCATCACCCTGTGACTTTGTGTAGACCCTGATCGCAGCGTCAAGGGATGTGTCCGCTTGAGAATTAACCACTTGAGAATTAACCACTTGTGTGGCCGCCAGTGTCAAGGTTAAGGCCAAGGCCAAGGCCGTGATTATCTTTTTTTGCATTTTAGAGCTCCCTTTTTCTGTGACGCTGAATGATGATTAGTGACGCTTAACAATGCTTAGCGACGCCTAATGTTTGAGTTCAGCGGCCGGTACGGCGTCCGCTGGATTGACTGGTTAAATCTTTGGCTCTTGCTGCGTCGTGCAATGAATGCCGCCACCGCCCGCCGCAATGCCGTCAATGTTGATCTGGACAATTTCTCGACCAGGAAACACTTTTTGCAGTTCTCGCTTGGCCGCCGCATCAGCGCGCGGATCGCCAAACTCTGGCGCAATCACCGCGCCATTACAGACATAAAAATTGATGTAGCCCGCAGCGAAATTATCGTTTCTAAACTTCTCTCGAACCTTTGAAGGCGCCTCCAGTACAAGCACTTCTAAGTTGCGATTTTCGACATCCCTTGCCGTGCGCAGAATTTCCAAATGCTGTTTTGTTACCGCGTGATCAAAGGATTTTGGATCAGGATCATAGCCCGCGATCACCACC
>JAVKMA010000324.1:0-7194 GCA_031538685.1 Burkholderiaceae bacterium
CCACCTTCAATTTCGGCGATTGATGTTATTGAGGCTTTTGAAGCTAACGCACAAATTAACAACAAACGACGGGTGTAATTCATAAAGACTCCAATAAAAAAACAGCGATTAAAAAAATGAGTTAAAAGGGAGGGAACAACATCAGTAGCCAAAAATTAGAAGGTTTTATTTAGCGGGGCTTTAATCAGCACCTAATCACCGCCGCGGAAAGGTTTGCCTAGCGCACTGGGCATATTCAGCGCAATCCATTGTGGATTACGCGAGATTAAGATCAATACAATAATAGTGGCGAGGTAGGGCAACATCGACAAGATTTGCGAAGGCATATCGACACCTAAAGCCTGTATATAAAACTGCGCAATCATCACGGTACCAAATAATAAGGCTCCAAACAATAATCGCCACGGACGCCATGTGGCAAAAGTAGTTAAGGCCAGCGCAATCCAACCGCGTCCGCTGATCAGCCCTTCAACCCACATTGGCGTGTAAATCGTCGATACATATGCGCCTGCTAAACCGCATAAAGCACCGCCGAATAAAAGTGCGTAAAAACGAATCATTCGTACGGGGTAACCCAGGGCGTGTGCTGATTCTGGTGATTCACCAATGGCGCGCAAAACTAAACCTGCGCGCGTGTGATACAAAAAATACGCGATGGCAGCACATAAGGCAAGGCTGATATAGGCCAGAGGATGCAAGCGGAATAAGGCCGGCCCTAACCAAGGAATATCGCTTAAAAATGGAATGACTGGTGTGTATGTAGCGAGCGCGAGACCGACAAATTTTTGTCCGATAAACGCCGATAAGCCGGTACCAAATAAGGACAGTGCTAATCCGGTTGCGACTTGATTCGTTGATAGTCCTAAGGCCATTAACGCAAACAAACTGGCCATTGCCATGCCGCCTAATGCGCCAACGACAAAACCTAAAGTGGGGGATTGTGTGTAGTAACTGGTCGAAAACGCCAACATTCCTGCCACTAACATCATGCCTTCTGCACCCAGATTGAGTACGCCCGCGCGCTCATTAATTAACAAACCTAAGCCTGCTAACAAGATCGGCACAGCAGAGCTGATACAGGCGGCAATGAGGGGGATAAAGTCATCCATGTGTGCGGATGTTTTTTGAAAAATTGATTTGTAAATCGAAGAATAGGGGCGTGATTATCGCCAATTTATTTAGGGCACTTCTATCAATTCATTTTTGCGGCGAATTGCTTTGTTGCGCAGTACGCGAAATCCTCACGTACGGTATGTACGCTCGGGTTTCTGTGTGCTGTGCACCTCGCATTTCATCCGCACATTCTGTGTTTATAGAAGTGCCCTTAAAAATTTTGAGCCTTGGCATGAAGATTTTTTGGCGCCTCAAAAATTATTTTTTTGGGGTAAAAAATAACGCGGAGCCGCTTTATCATTTATGTGTAGAATATCGACGGCTTTGCATAATCGCTCCGTTGTTCTGAGGCAATTACACAAAGTCTTTAATTTTTTTATGAGTTATTCTATGAATAAAGCAGAACTTATTAGTATCATTGCAAAAGAAACCGGTCTTTCCAAAGTGAAATCAGGAGCGACGCTTGCGGCAATTACCACTGCTGTTGTTAAAGCCGTGACTAAAGGGCAAGCGGTTCAACTGATTGGTTTTGGTACATTTTTGAGTGGGAAGCGCGCTGCACGTAATGGGCGTAATCCACGTACTGGTGCAAAAATTAAAATTGCAGCCGCTAAAACAGTACGTTTCCGCGCGGGTAAAGCATTTAAAGATGCGGTGAACAAACGTAAGTAATTTATTGCGTATTGACTCGTTTTTTGAGTCAGTGCGTAATGATAAAAAAACCCGACTTCGGTCGGGTTTTTTGTCGGTTTTTTCGGATTTTTTTATTGGTGTGATGAAATTTTCAGTCATTCGTCATTCAGCTTTAAGTTTTTTTACGCAAGCGTCGTAAGCGCGCTTCTTTGGGGTCAATGCGCAAGGGTTCATAAATTTCGATGCGATCTTGATCCTGGATAGGATCGTGTAAATTTTTGATGATGCCAAAAATTCCGACACTGCGTTGAATCAAAGTATCGTAATGTAATTCTGTTTGTTGTTTCGCCAGCGCGCATAAGGCCTCGTCAATAGTATGATGAGTATTTGCGGCGGTATTCGCGGAAGTATTCGTGGAAGTATTCGTGGAAGTATTCGCGGAAGCATTCGCGCTGACGGGAAGGATGACTTCAATTTCGTGATAACGATCGTCGTACCACACCGCGCAAGTAATCGTGATCGGGTTATTTTTATGCATGACCATAAACTGATTGAGCGCGACGATAAAATGCTTCGACCAGACCGTCGGCGAGTTTGCCAAACACTTGTCCTAAGATTTTCTCCATGACAAAATTGGTAAAACTGTATTCCAATACCAGATTGATTTTGCACGCTTGGTCAGAGATTGGGCTAAACTGCCAGTAACCTACCAGATGCTTGAATGGCCCTTGGTGTAAGGTCATTTTGATGGATTGATTTTCGACTGGTGTATTACGCGTGCTCAAAGACATTTTCAATCCTTGGAAATTGATATTCAGTTGCGCTAAGGTGTTGTGCTCATTGCGCTCTAATACTTCTGCACTTTCGCACCAAGGCAAAAATTCGCCGTAACGTGGAACGTCTTGCACCAAGGCAAACATCGCCGCTGCAGTGAACGGAACCAGCATTGATTTTTCAATTTTTTTCATGAAACCAATTACAGAAAACAGAAAAGCGACCCACAATTTTTTTATTGAGGATCGGTTAGAAGCCGGATTGGTGCTCGAAGGATGGGAAGTCAAAGCGATCCGTGCGGGACGTGCGCAAATCAATGAGGCTTACGTACTTATTCGAGGTGCCCAATTGTATTTGTTTGGCGCACATATCAGTCCTTTGGGTTCTGCGTCGACCCATATTTCACCGATTGCTGAACGGAATCGTAAATTATTGTTACACGCCGACCAAATTAGCAAGCTGATCGGCAAAGTCGAACGCGCAGGTTATACCTTAGTTCCTTTGAATTTGCATTTTCAGCGGGGACGAATTAAATGCGAAATTGGTTTGGCTAAAGGTAAAAAGCAATATGACAAGCGCGAAAGCGAAAAACAAAAAGAATGGGCGCGTGATAAGCAGCGCATTATGAAAATCGCCAACCGCTAATTTTTGTCGCGATGACTGAACTACTTGATCAAATCAGCCGCTTGCCCCATTTACCAGGGGTTTATCGCTACTTTGATCGCGAAGGCGCTTCCTTATATGTGGGTAAAGCGCGTGATTTAAAAAATCGAGTCAGCAGTTACTTTAGTACGCGCGCCTTGAGTCCGAGAATTGCTTTGATGGTGAAGCGCATCGCGACCTTGGAAACTACTGTGACCGCGAGCGAGACCGATGCCTTGCTGTTAGAAAATCATCTGATCAAAGCGCTCAAACCGTATTACAACATTTTGTTTCGCGACGATAAAAGTTATCCCTATATCAAATTGTCGGCGCACGCTTACCCGCGTATGAGTTATTTTCGTGGCAGTCTTGATCATGACAACCAATTTTTTGGTCCTTATCCCAATAGCGATGCTTTGCGTGAAGCGATGCAGTTATTGCAAAAAATTTTTCAATTAAGAACCTGTACTGATAGTGTTTTTAATCATCGCAGTCGACCGTGTTTATTGCATCAAATCAAACGATGCTCAGCGCCTTGCGTGAACTTGATTAGTGCAGATGAATACCGTGGACAAATTGAGAGTGCAGCGCGTTTTTTGCGCGGTGATGTCAACGCGATTTTGGATGAACTGGGGCGGCGGATGCAAGCGTATTCTGATGCGCTAAAGTTTGAAGACGCGGCGCAAGTACGCGACCAAATTACGGCGCTGTCTTCTGTGGGTGCGCAACAACGTGTCGAAGTGATAGAAGGCAAGGGGCAGGACCTGAACATGGATATTTTGGCGTGTGCGTATCGTGCGGGCCATGCAGTGGTAAACGTGGCAATGGTGCGCAATGGCCGACATTTAGGGGATCGCGCCTTCCACAGTAATCGCGTTGATCTCTTATCGGTCTTGGTTGATGCGCCTGAATTTGTGCGCACGAATGATGCTGAAAATCAGGCTTTACAGGAGTTTTTTGGCATCTTGCAACCTTTTTTGATGCAGCATTACAGTCAACACCTCGCGCCGCCGATGTTGTTTTTGAGCCATCAGCCAGAAGAAACGGTTCAGGATTTTTTAACGCGTCAATGCGGACAAAAAATTCGTGTTTTGACCCGTGCACAGGATGCGCAAAGAGGGAGTCATAAGGTTGCGCTGCAATGGTACGACTTGGCACAAAAAGGTGCACTGCGCGCGCTGAACGAATCCTTGTTACAAAATCAAGCACAACAAGAAAAACTGTATGCAGCCCTAAATGCTTTACAAGTGATTGCACCAGAAGACCCGATGCAATTTAAGGTCGAATGTTTTGATGCCAGCCATACGCAAGGCGAAGCGACGCAAGTCGCGTGCGTGGTTTACCAAGGTTTGACATTTGCCAATCGCCTGTATCGGCGTTACAACATTGGGCAAAAAATCACTGCGCTAAACCCCACCCCACATCAAGGCGGCGATGATTACGGCGCTTTGCGAGAGGCTTTACGGCGTCATTACACGCGTCATGTGGAAAAAGGTTTGGTTGATTTTCCAGACTTGGTTTTGATTGATGGCGGTAAAGGTCAAGTCGAAGTCGCGCGATCTGTGTTTGTCGAGTTGGGACTGACGATAGAGAAAATTGTCGGCATTTCAAAAGGTGAGGGTCGTAAAGTGGGCTTAGAAACTTTTCATCGTGCCGATGGTCGCCCCCCTTTGGAATTGTCTAACGACAGCAAAGCCCTGTTATGGCTCGCCAACATCCGCGATGAGGCCCATCGCTTTGCCATTACGGGGATGCGCACGTCGCGTGCAAAAGCGCGACAACATTCATCATTGGAGCAAATGGAAGGAATCGGCGCCAAACGTCGGCAAAAATTATTGCTTCGCTTTGGCAGTTTGCGCGCTGTTGCCGATGCCAGCGTTGAAGACATCGCCAAAGTCGACGGCATCTCGCATTCCTTGGCGCAAAAAATACATCACTTTTTGCACTAATTTCAATTTGTAGGGCTATTGGGGGGCGTTTTTTGTTCGATATGACTCCCTTAATAACTTGACTGCTTTTGGATTAAGTTCCTCGCTTTTGGGTGCATTTAATTTTTCGCGGGCGGGATGGGGTGCATATCAATATGTGGAATTGGGTTTTTAAGCATTTAGCGAAAAATCGCTTCAAAAGTTTTAAAAATCCTTTAAAAACAATCGGTTAGAATGTACTTTTAATAAATAAAATTAAGTTATACTTGACTTAATGTTGTAAAAAAAGTATAAATCTTTCTATATTTCCTCGATTTTTTGGGCTTTATTTTGAGGTTTCATTTAAAAATTCGAGTTTGATTGCTTCCTTCGTTATTTAGTTGCTTCGTTATTTCGTTATGAATACAAAACTGTATAAGCTTAAGTTTGACAAATTGCGCGGTGAGTATGTCGCGGTGTCAGAGATTGCTTCGTCGCACAGTGCGGGCCTTGGAGGTGCGCAAATGGCGAATGGTGGTTCTGTGAATGGTGGTTTTGTATTCGAAGCGCAACTCAAGCCGGTGGTGCGTTCGGTTTTAAATTCGATAGCCTCAAGCGTCGCGAGGCTTGCTGGTGGTGTGATGGTGGGGGCTTTAGGTTTCAGTGGGTTATCTGCGACGGCCTTTGTGACGACTTTTACGACAAGCTTTGCGACGGGTGCAGAAGCGGCGCCCTTGCTACCTTCAGGCGGTCAAATTGTTGCAGGTCAAGGCGCGATTCAAAACACCAGCAGTACGGTATTAACGGTTCAACAAGATTCACAAAAACTGGTGACCAATTGGCAAAGTTTTAACGTGGGTGCGGGCCATACGGTAATCTTTAATCAACCCAGTAGTAGCGCAGTGGCGCTTAATCGGGTGTTGGGCAATAGTCGCTCGGACATTGCAGGAACGATTCAATCCAACGGACAAGTCTATTTATTAAATCCTAACGGGGTACTGTTTAGTGCGACGAGCCAAGTGAATGTCGCTAGCTTGGTGACGGGGACGCATTCGATTAGCGACGCTGATTTTATGAATGGCCGCTTGAACTTCGCTAACGGTGGAGTGGTCGGTGCAGAGGTGGTGAACGAAGGGCGGTTGGTGGTTGCGCAAGGCGGCCATGTAGTGCTGATGGGGGAGTCGGTCAAAAATAATGGAACGATTAATGCCGATGGTGGGAAAGTAGTACTGTCTGCGGGTGACAAGATCAGTTTGGCGCAATCGGGTGGTCAGTTATTGAGCGTCACGGTAGAAGAGGCGAGTATTCGGGCGTTGGTAGAGAACAAAGGCTTGATCGTGACCAATGGGGGTCAAGTGTATTTGACGGCGCATGGTCGGGATATGCTGAGTGCGACAGTGGTGAACAACAGCGGGGTGATTCGTGCAAACAGCTTGGGTGTGCTCAATGGCGAGATTGTTTTAGACGGCGGAGAGAGCGGCGCAGTGGTCAATAGCGGCACGCTGGAGGCCAGTGGTTTGAAGGCAGGTGAAACAGGCGGCACGGTCAAGATGGCGGGTCAATACGTGGGAGTATTGGACGAGGGCAAGATTGACGCGCGTGGGGATGCGGGTGGCGGCAAGGTGTTAGTGGGGGGTGATTATCAAGGGGTGAATTCGGCGGATTATCAAAATGCAGGGGGCACAGCACTGCGCAAGGCGGATGTTGTTTTGCTCAATCGAGGGGCGCAGATTGACGCCAGCGCGGTGAAGACGGGCAAGGGCGGTAAGGTGGTTTTATGGTCGGATCAATACACGAATTTTGGGGGGACGATACTTGCCAAAGGTGGGGCACGTGGGCAAGTGGGCGATGATGGTGGTTTTGTAGAGACTTCCAGTAAAGCGGTTTTACAGGCCTTTGGTCAAGCGGATGCGCGCGGCGTGGGTCTGGGTAAAGCGGGTCAATGGTTGTTAGATCCGACGGATGTGACGATCAGTACGGCGACAGATGCCAATGGTAGTAATAGTGCAGGGACTTGGAGTTTTGGATCGAATGCGACGGCGACAGTGAATAACGCGACGATTGAAGCGGCCTTAAATAACGGAACCAGCGTGACGATTTCAACGCTTAGTGATGGTTCGGGAAC
>JAVKMA010000325.1:0-1994 GCA_031538685.1 Burkholderiaceae bacterium
AATCTTCATTTGTGAATGATTTGGGTGCTGATTCCTTAGATACCGTTGAATTGGTCATGGCGCTTGAAGACGAATTTGAAATTGAAATTCCAGATGAAGAAGCTGAGAAAATTACGACTGTCCAACAAGCAATTGATTACGCTAAGGGCCACATTAAGGCCTAAGGAGAATGGTCTGAATCACTTCGATTTTTAAAAATAACACTGATTCAGAACATTCTTAAGTTAATGGTGTAATCGTCGTGCTGTTTGATGGTGCCCTTGCCCCGCTTTCGCGGGGCAAGTTTTTTAAAAATCCTCGATGTGTCGCTGTTTCATTAGCACAGATTCTTTGGGGTTATTTGAAAAAAGCAGTCAATAAATAAATTATTGAATGAAAGAGAGGTTATCGTGAGTCGTCGTATCGTAGTGACAGGATTAGGATTGGTAACCCCAGTAGGAAATACCGTGAGCAGTACATGGGAAGCTTTGCTTGCCGGCCGATCAGGAATTGGCCCCATTACTCGGTTTGATGCCTCAAGTTTGTCGACGCGCTTCGCGGGCGAGGTCAAAGATTTTTCGATTGACTCATACATTCCGGCCAAAGAGGCACGGCATATGGATACTTTTATTCACTATGGTTTAGCTGCTGGGATTCAAGCGGTGACTGATAGCGGGTTGGATTTTGCAGTGGAGGATTTAACACGAGTCGGCGTCTTAGTCGGTTCTGGAATTGGTGGTTTGAATTTAATTGAAAGCTCTCACGCTGAAGTTTTGGTTAAAGGGGTGCGCCGTTTGTCGCCGTTTTTTGGTCCCGCAACGATCATTAATATGATCTCGGGTCATTTGTCGATCACATACGGTTTACAAGGACCAAATTTATCGATAGTGACGGCCTGTACAACGGGTTTGCATTCAATTGGTCAAGCCGCGCGGATGATTGCCTATGGCGATGCTGATGTGATGGTGGCCGGTGGTGCTGAAGCGACCGTCTCGCTATTAGGTGTTGGTGGATTTGCCGCCGCGCGTGCTTTGTCGGCGCGTAACGACGACCCCCAAACGGCCTCGCGCCCATGGGACAAAGATCGCGATGGTTTTGTTTTGGGTGAAGGTGCTGGCGTAATGGTGTTAGAAGAGTATGAACACGCCAAAGCCCGTGGTGCCAAAATTTATGCCGAACTTAATGGCTTTGGCATGAGCGCGGATGCACATCACATGACGGCGCCGATGGAAAACGGCGATGGCGCCATGCGCTGTATGCACGCGGCTTTAAAAGACGCAAAATTAAATTCAGATCAAATTGGTTACATCAACGCGCATGGCACATCAACGCCATTGGGTGATATAGCGGAAACGACGGCGATCAAACGTGCTTTGGGCGATCACGCGTATAAAACCGTGGTGAACTCAACCAAATCAATGACCGGTCATTTGTTGGGTGGCGCTGGAGGCATCGAATCGGTGATTACGGTTCTGGCTTTGCATCATCAAATTTCACCGCCGACGATTAATATTTTTAATCAAGACCCTGCGTGTGATTTGGACTATTGTGCTAATCAAGCGCGTCCTTTGTCGGTTCAATATGCCTTGAAAAACTCGTTTGGTTTTGGTGGTACTAATGGATCTTTGGTGTTTGGACGGATTTAATATTTGACCTTGATTGAACGCTTAAATTGTTCGATGTCATGCGTGATCAAACAGTTCAATTTACTTTAAGCAACATGGGTAACATCGCTATCGTGCTGTTCTTAATGGTCTTGATCGCGCCTTTGAGCATTGTTTTTTCAAGTTGGCCCATGGAATGCTTAGGATTTTGGTGTGTTGCACTAATACGTTGCTTACCTCTGCGTTGTTTACCGCGCAATTTGACATCTCCCTTGGCGCAAAATTCAGTTGATGTGAGACTTGATCATGTGCTGCATGCGAATGTCTTTTTTGTTTTGTTAAAAACGGAAAAGAATTTTCGTTTGTTATGGCGTTTTATGATTAGCGAACCGCAATTTCATCGCCTGCTAC
>JAVKMA010000326.1:0-4841 GCA_031538685.1 Burkholderiaceae bacterium
ATACAGGTTTTGCAAGCAGGCCACCATGTTTTGGTTGAAAAACCTTTGGCCTTTACGGTTCAAGAATGTCAAGCGGTAGAAAGTGTTGCAGCGCAGCATTCTCAACAAGTTGCCATGGTGGGTTTTGTTCGACGCTTTGATTTTAGTTATCAAAACGCGATGCAATCGGTATTGCGCGGAGATATTGGAACGCCGTTTTTAGTGCGCTCACAAACCACCGATCAATACGACCCGAGTGGATTTTTTGTACCCTTCGCACAATTTTCAGGGGGCATATTTTTAGACTGTAGCGTGCACGATATTGATTTGGCGCGTTGGTTTTTAACTCATTCGACATCAACACCCGCAGCAGCGCCCAAAATGGCACAAGTATTTGCCAGTGGGCACAATGTGCGTCATCCCGATTTGGCGCAATATCAAGACGTTGACAATGCCTATGGCACGGTAATTTTTAACAATCATGCTCACGCCTTGCTGTACGCCAGTCGAACAATGGCGCACGGTCACGAAACCAGTACCGAAATTATCGGCACTGAGGGCAAGCTCGTGATCGGGCACGACGCCAGTAAAGATCGCGTGGTATTGTCAGATCAAAACGGCGTTCGTCATGCGGTTTTGGCGAATTTTTACGAACGTTTTGAAGACGCTTTTCTTCGCGAAGCCCGCGCTTTTATAGCGACCTGTCGCGGTGAAATTGCCTCCCCGCTGTCATTAAATGATGCGACTGAAGCGACCGCTATTGCGCTGGCTTTGCGCCATTCTTTGCACGATTACCTGTCTCATTAATTTCTAAAATAAAAATTTCTAAAATACACATTTTTAATATCAAAAATCATGATTGAGCACTTTATCAATAACCAAAATTACAGCGCCAGTGGGCGCACTCAGAACGTGACGAATCCGGCAACGGGTGAAGTGTCAGCACAAGTGCAACTGGCTGATGTAGAAACTGTGAATAAAGCCGTCGCCGCAGCGCAGGCGGCTTTTCCCAGTTGGTCAAATACGTCGCCCTTACGTCGCGCACGCATTTTGTTTAAAGCTTTGGAAATCATGAATCAGGAACGTGATGCACTCGCAGGTGCGATTACGCTCGAACACGGTAAAGTTTTTTCAGATGCGCAAGGCGAAGTCACGCGCGGTATCGAAATTTTGGAATACGCCACAGGCGTACCCGAATTATTAAAAGGCGATTTCACGGAACAAGTGTCAACCGGAATTGACAACTGGGTGATACGCCAAGCTTTGGGCGTGGTCGCGGGAATTACACCGTTTAACTTTCCCGTAATGGTGCCCATGTGGATGTTCCCCATGGCAATTGCCTGCGGTAACACTTTTATTTTAAAACCCAGCCCGATTGACCCGACGGCCAGCTTGATGATGGCGGATATTTTGCGCCGTGCCGGCTTGCCAGAGGGCGTCTTCAATGTAGTTCAAGGCGATAAAGAAGCAGTGGACGCATTGATCGAACACCCTGAAGTTAAAGCAGTCAGTTTTGTCGGCAGCACCCCAATTGCACATTCACTGTATCAACGCGGCGCGAATGCAGGCAAACGGGTGCAAGCTTTGGGCGGCGCCAAAAATCATTTAATTGTGATGCCTGATGCAGACCTCGATAAAGCCGTTGATGCTTTAGTAGGCGCGGCTTACGGTTCCGCTGGTGAACGTTGCATGGCGATTTCAGTGGCGGTTTTAGTGGGTGATGTGGCGGACAAAATCATGCCTGCATTGATCGAACGAACACGTAGCTTGAACATTAAAAATGGTTTGGAATCCGATGCCGATATGGGCCCTATCGTTACAGCAGCGGCACTGGATCGCATTCGGAACTACATTGATATTGGCATTAAAGAAGGCGCCAAATTACTGGTTGATGGTCGTGGGCATCAAGTAAAAGACCACGAAAATGGTTTCTGGTTGGGTGGGACTTTATTTGACCACGTTAAACCGGGTATGAAAATTCATCGTGAAGAAATTTTTGGCCCCGTTTTGTCATGTATTCGCGTTGATAATTTTGCCAGTGCCTTGGAGATCATCAACCAGCATGAATTTGGTAATGGCACTTCGATTTTCACTCGTGATGGCAACATCGCTCGCGAATTCGCGCACCGTGTTCAGGTGGGTATGGTGGGCGTTAACGTACCGATTCCTGTGCCAATGGCGTGGCATGGTTTTGGCGGCTGGAAAAACAGCTTGTTCGGCGATATGCATGCCTATGGCTCTGAAGGCGTACGTTTTTACACCAAGCAAAAAAGCGTGATGCAACGCTGGTTTGAATCAATTGACGCTGGCGCCGAATTTATTATGCCAACCGCAAAATAATGATGCGCGGCTCCTGCCCCTGTCACCAATTCAGATTACCGAGAATTAGTCGCGACCGATGCGCCAGGAATTGAGACCTGGCCATCGGCACAAACCCCTCGCACCGATTTTGGCGGGGCGGTAAAGTGGGTCAGGGTCAAATTGACCAAGCTGTCCGTGTTGAGATAAAAACGAACTTCTTTCAAGAGTTGTATCCCGCCGCCTGCTTTGCTCTTGACACGTAGTGCAGGTGCTTGACATATGAAAAATACAGAGGAAACAGCAGCTGGGCCATAACTGGCTTGAATTTGTGCGATCAGATCACTTAGTTTTGTGGTGCGGTTCTGCGCAATAAACGCGCTCAAGGCTGTAGCGTTCAAACCGTCGGCCAAGTCCACTGCCTTTTGAAAGTAGGCCTCGGGAGTCGCGCCTGTGCAGGTGCCATGCTTTATCCATTCATGACGCTCGAGGTGACTTGCCATACCTGGCATGTCGCGCATCAAACGCGCACGAAGCGAATCAGACAAAGAGACTTCGGGCAATTGATCCCACTTACTATTCTTGTCTAATATGACTTGATTGCGGGGAACACCGCAGTATTCCAAGGGGTCCGGCCAAACACCATGCAGTGACAGTTTCGAAGCGTCATACCGAGTCGGTGAAAAATCCCGACATTCCGGGTCTTTGCTATGGGTACGGCAAAAGGTTGATTCCCACGAAAAACTGACCACATACCCCTGAGCTAATACCAGGGCAGGAAATGCGAACAGCACCAAGCAAAAACGAGCAAAAAAAGAAGTCATCGAATACCCCAAAAAGTTGAAAAATCAAAAAAATAAAAGTGGTTACAAATCAGCCATCTGCATGATTTGTTCAATCTGCGCGGCCTCTGGCAAACGCATTGCGCGGGCAGCCATCAAAGCCTGAGAGAGCAGTGCTTGGGCTTTGGGCCGATCCCCCTCGCCTTGGCGTTGCAGCAGGGCCAATGCGATGTTCGCCTGTGCAACCAGCAACGACCGCAGATCCCCCAGCTTTTCATACACGGGTAACTGCTCTTCATAGCGGATGCGCAGCGCCTCGTCCAAATCCCCTCGCGCTTGCAAAATGTCCGCAATCTGGCCTTTCGTGATCGCGATTTCCCTCACCTCACCCAGCTTTTCATACACGGGTAACTCATCCTCTTGCCGGATGCGCAGCGCCTCGTCCAAATCCCCTCGCGCTTGCAAAATGTCCGCAATCTTGCCTTTAGCAAAGCTGGCATTGAGTTCATTGCCCAAGTTCTCAAAATCACGCACTGCCAATTCAGCCTGAATAAATGCGGCACCCATCTCGCCCAAACGCTGATGGGCACGCGCGGCCTCCAGACGCAAATCGGGGGTGGCATTTTGGCCTGGGGTAACGGTGTGCAGATATTGGGCGATTTCCGCCAAACGTTGCATGAGTTGTTGTTTCTCCACGCTGCTGACACCGTCAAACACCATACGTTCCACCGTTTGGAGCAAAGGCGCATCGCGCAGCACGAAATCGCACAGCATTTCGCGCCAGTTCCACAAATCGCGGGCATAGTGTTGGACATCGTTGGCCACGGTTTCGGGTAGCCACCACACCACAGGGTAAGCAAAAGCCCGACCGAAGCGATCGCGCTGGGTGTTACAGTGTTGCCACCATTCGCGGCTGGGAATATGACCCTCATCGCAGACTAGGTGTAGGCCTTGTTGGCCCGCGTCGGTTTGGGCTTGCAAAGCGGTCAGCAAATCCCACACGCTGGTGTTGGCATCCAAGGTGATGCGTGCGCTCGTGCGCGTGACTTCAAGTTTTTCAATCAGGGCTTCACGGTAGATCGGCGCATTGACCTGTGCAAATATCCAGGCGTGGCCTTGCTGGTGCTGCCAAATTTTTTGCAAGCGCAAAAAATCACCGCTGTGCTCTCTTCTTAACTCAATAAACGAAGCTTGCGCAAGAGAGGTCACGTTTTATTACCAACTCTGAATTCAAGCCAGATCATCGGTGGACGCAGTATTGGTGGACGCCGTTTGGTTTTTTAAAGCCGCTTGTTTGTGCTGTTGGTAAACGGGCAATAGTCGCACCAAGGGATGACTACGCCACCAGTAGTTGTTGTATTCCAGTAGCACCAAGTCGTAAAGCATGCCTAAGCGCCTGTCGTTACGTTGTTTGTCGTTTCCAAATGAGAGGTCAATTTTGACCAGATCACCCCAGTCGTCTTGACCCACACGGCGTTCGTATTCAAATGCACGTTTTCGGCATGCTTTTTCTGCCACAGTCCGAGTCACGTGTTCGGCGTTGTCAGGCAAACAGGCATAACAGTAACGCACTAGATTGATGAGGTCCCGTGGATGCCCTCCGCTTTGTTCAACCAAGTATTTCACCGTATCCACACTATCAAAATAGCACGATGGCAAACGTTTTTTCACCAACTGAACCAAGCGAACAACAGCGGTTGGCACTGGATTTTCTTCACGGTCATAAATCATGACCATGGCCAGGTGTTGCAAGCTGCCAAAACGGCATCCAGCAGCACCCTC
>JAVKMA010000327.1:0-1814 GCA_031538685.1 Burkholderiaceae bacterium
AACTTGGGTTGGTAATTAGTAATTTTATCGATACTCTCGATGCGCGGATAAAGCCACACAGCCGCCAAACTCACCAGCAAAACCATGATCGATACAAACAAGGCTATGCCCATCAACGTTCGTTTGATTAAAACGCCTTGCCATGTTTGAAAAAAAGGAAGGTCAGGTCGATGCATAAACAGGTCAATTAAAAGTAATCAAAATCACAACGTCACAACATCACGACACCACAATACCTACAAAAAAACACGTCGTTCTTTGTCATTACATCAAATGTGCTTCGAGTTGATATTTTTGCTGCGAATTCCCCATCAGATTCGCCAGTATCGGCAAAGCTGGCGTGAGCGTCTCCTCTAAAGTGTATGGTGGATTCAACACCATCACCGCACTGCCAAATAATTTATGCACTACCGCGTTATCGAGCAACAAATGGCAATACAGCCAACTGGCACTTGTGCGTCGTAACTGCGCGGCTAACTGCTGCGCTTCGCTGCGCGCCACCAAGGGAATCCACACAATAATAGTAGCGCCTGGCAAACGGCGTAAAGATTCTTTGACACACGCCCGCACAGCGCGGTAATCGGTTTTTAATTCATACGAGGGATCAATCAGAATCAGGGCACGACGCGCAGGCGGCGGCAATAAAGAATCCGGCCCAGAAAACCCATCAGCACGTAGAACTTTAATGTGACGACCATTTTTATTGCTCTCTTGTTTATTCGACCACGCGAGCAAGCTAGTGTAATCACGCGGATGTAACTCAAACAAGCGCAAACCATCACTGGGCCGTAATAATAAATTGGCAATCGCAGGCGATCCTGGATAGTGGCGCAATACTGTTGGGCCGCCACTTTGCAAAGCACCAATGACGCGAATGTATTCGTCCAATAAAGGCACACCCCATTGCTTGCCATATAGCTTGCCCACACCACGAGCAAACTCACCACTTTTCTCAGCCGCGCCACGCGTCAGCAAAGTCGTCCCTGCCGCAGCGTGCGTATCAATATATAAAAGTGGGGTCTCTTTTTGGGTGAGATAGTTCAAAACCTGAATCAGGATCGCGTGCTTGAGCACATCGCCATGATTACCCGCATGAAAACCATGACGATAACTGAGCATAAAAAGTGAGAATAATAAAAAGTACAGCTCCCGTATCAGCAAGGGATCTCGCTGATAGAAAATCTAGGCAAAAAAAGAAGAACGACGTGGCGCACTGTTCCGGCGATAGCGCACCATTCTTGCTGAACCCGATTGCAGATTTCGCCGCACACCTTGCTGTTGTTTAAACCACAAGGGCGTGCGCCCTTGAGTTTGCGCAGCGCGTCGATGAAAACGCCGTACCCGTTCTTGCAATTGGGCTTTACTCAATAGCTCATCCACCGAGGGGACGGGCGAAAGTAAATGCAAGTCATCATTGATTGATGACCACTGATCTCGCATCGCATTGCCGGCGTCTTTAACTTCCGACTCAACCGATTGCACCGTATTTTTGAGCGCTTCAAACTCGACTTGTTGATTGACTTCATCTTTAACATCGCGAATGTAGCGCTGCGCGCGTCCCAACAATGTACCTACTGTGCGCGCAACCGTCGGCAAGCGCTTGGGACCAATCACCACCAAGGCCACGACACCAATTAAGCCGAGCTCGCTTAAACCAATATCAAACATAGTCAGCGCGCAGGCTTGTCCTCGTTTGCATTACTGTTTTTCAGTCGAACTGCTGATCGGCTTAGTCGTTTCTTTAGTGGTTTCTTTAGCCGCTTCTTTGGCACTTCCGTCCGGAGCCGCCTCACCATTTTTCATCCCATCTTTAA
>JAVKMA010000328.1:0-9056 GCA_031538685.1 Burkholderiaceae bacterium
AAAACACCTAAAAACTCACGAAAAAACCCAGCCATTGAGCCTGCTGGGGTGAATGAGAGGGGCGGCATGTTTAATCCTTGGTCATATACAATGAAGGTGCCAATCAATCGTTTGGCATGTTCTTTTTAGATGGAAGACGAGAATGTACAACGATCAAATTTTAGATAACTGGTTAGATAAACGCGCCAACGACATTGTGGCCAATTTGGGCAAGGGTAGCCCTTTAACAGCAGAGGACATGTTGGTATTGGTGTTAAAGGCGCAAACCAACCACTTTAACCACCTTGATGTTGAATTACGCGAAGACATGAAGCAGTTGCATCTAGGTATGACCACCGACATGCAGCAGTTGCGAGTAGACATGACGACGGACATGCAGCAGTTGCGCGTAGACATGACCACCGACATGAAGCAGTTGCGCGTAGACATGACCACCGACATGAAGCAGTTGCGCGTAGACATGGCCACCGACATGCAGCAGTTGCGGCAAGATATGGATAAACGTTTTGAGCAAGTTGATAAACGCTTTGAACAGGTAGACAGGCGTTTTGAACAGGTGGATAAACGTTTTGATACGTTGATTGGCCGCATAGACCGCTTCATGATTTGGTCGTTTGCCACCACTTTGAGCGTCGGCGGCATTGTGATTGCTGCGGTGAAGTTTTTATAATTTTTCTGTCGTCCGCAGCCCCCATTTTTATGCCCGCTGTTTCTATTTTTTTCACCTGGAGAGATGATGTTTGATTTCATTTTAGAGAATTGGAATGATCGTAAAGTTATTACTGGTTTGTTGGTTGGATTGTTTCTTGGCTTGGCGGGCGTACATTTTGTACTCATGCCTGTTAGCACATGGGGGCGCTGGATAGATAATGTGGGGTCGCAGGCAGTAAATACAGAAGATGCCATTGATGCCTATAAAGATAAGAACAATGGTGGTAAAGTCATTCGCGACTTAAAGACACGGGTGCAGCAATTAAATGCCACTTTGGCAGAGACAAAAACCGAGCTAGAACAGGCACAAACAGAAATCGCACAGCTCAAAGTAGAACAGAGCGAATTGAGTAAATCACGCGCTGCCGAGTCTTCTTCATCTTCTTCAGCGCCCACTTTAATTGCCGATCGCTACCAAGTACTGAATAAGGGCAGCGAGATTAAAGACACGAAAACCGGCCTCATTTGGCAACGTTGTAGCGTAGGCCAAAGCTGGAATGGCCGCACCTGCGAAGGAGAAGCGAAAAAATTTGCTTTTGCAGAAGCGCAAGGGTTGGCGAAAGACGGCTGGCGCGTGCCCACGGTACGCGAATTATTCAGTTTGATTGATTGCCCAGGTGCCCCACAAACCCCTGTACCGAGTGAGTGGGCTATTGCGACAGCAAAAACGATTGACGGGCAGCCAGTAGAAAACCAATTGCGGCGTTGGTGCGGCGCGCCGTCTGAGTTGGGCCAATATATCAATACCCCTGCCTTTCCTAACTCAGGGCTCTTTTACTGGTCCTCGTCCCCCTATGTGGGTAATTCGCACGGCGCGTGGTACGTCAGTTTCGATAATGGCCACGTCTACAACAACGGCCGCAACGACAGTGGCCATGTTCGCTTGGTTCGGTAGGTGGTTGTTGGCCTTGCCCGTCAGTGTTTGGTGGCGGCGCAGCCGCCTTTGGCATATGTAGCAAGCTTGGTAGGATGCTGATAATCCGCGCGATGTGATGTGATGTGATGCGATGTGATGCGAAGTGTTGAATGACACTCAAGGTATTCAGGGATGAATACCTTGAGTTTTTTTATTGTCGATCAAATTATTTTGATTGACGATGCGCTAAAGAAATCTGATACGCCGCCGCGCGCGCTAACAAAATGGGATCATCAGTCGGTGTGATCCCTGTAGGCAAAACCGTGGGGATAAACATATGCGTGTCACCCGCCGTGCTGAGGGCTTCAATCGTGATGCTTCCTAGCGATAGCATGACGCGATCGCTGGGCCATGCCGCCGTTGGATCGGTCGTGCTGTCAGACGCAAGTCCCATTTGCGCTTGTAAGGTCAAAGTGATGGATTGTTTGGCCAGTCTTTGCGTCAAATCAGCGTTTAAAAAATTCGTTCCTGCTGCGGCCGCTTCTTCAACAGACAGACCTTCGCCGCCATTAGCTGGCGTGACATGCCAACGCACCGGACAATTTTGCCCCGCTGAGTTTTTTACCCAAAAAGTATTGCAGCTCCAATAGCATTCGGTGCCCCAACTTTTAGGTACGGTTTGCGCGCCTAAGTATTGGGCTTGCAACATGGTGTGTGGGTGCGCGGCATTAAATGCCGCCAGTGCCGCAGCATCAGGTTTGCCATCGGCTTGTGGCGTGCGAGCTTTTAAAAATGCGACAAACTCATCGGGGGTTCGGGCAAAAAAATGCGGCGCAGAAATTAACGCGGCTTCCCACACTTGGTCGCCATGACTGATTTGAAACGCCATACCACGAACCGTTTTGGCATTGTCTGGCGCGGCAGGATTGCCGCCACCGACTGAAAAACGACCGATCACTGAGGCCTTTTGTTGTAAAAGAGGAACCGCCAGCTGATGCGTCGAGGGGGTGAATATTCCACTGAATCCAGTACCCTTGGCGTGTGACGCACGCGCCGGATGTTTGCCAAAAACTTGGTTCAGTGCTTGAATGTGTTCCGAAGGTGTCGAGTGTGTTTGAGTCATAGGTGTTTGAGTCATAATTAAATCCTTAAAGTGAAAAAAACAAATGGGCACTTGCCCTGTTGGGTATCTGATCAGTATCTGATGTCCATTGTAGTATCCAGATGCCTGCACTAAAGTCAAAGTAATCGTGAAAACGTTACGTTTTCTATTTAAAAAATTCAAAAATATTGTGATTCTTGCCCAATCGTCGTCTGAATCGACCACACATTCGTATTCGCCAGAGTTAATTGCACTTTTAACCGCGCAGCGTGGATTTTGGTTGCGCATTGCGACAGTGCAATTGGGACATAGCCATGATGCAGAAGACGTGGTGCAGCAAGTGATTGAAGCACTGTTGAGTGGTATTCACATGCCCAAAACCATTTCACCTGAAGCCTGGGCAATGGGCGTTTTGCGGCACAAAATTATTGATGTCTTGCGTGATCGGCGCCGTTACCTAGCCTGTGATCCGCTGCTGATAGAGCAAGAGTTGGACAGCTTAAGCACGAACGAGTTTAACGAAGTCGGGCACTGGCGCAGCAATCAAACTTGGGCGCCCGACCCTGCCGATACGGTAGCGCATCAACAAGAAATACAATTTTTACAATGGTGTTTGGCGGCTTTGCCTCAAAACACGCAAAAAATATTTTTGTGGCGTGAGTATTTGGCATTCTCTTTTGCCGAGATCGAAGTGCAATGCGGTTTAAGCGCGGATCACTTGCGGGTTTTATTGCATCGTACGCGCTTGAAATTACGTCAGTGTTTGGCACAAAAAATGTCAGCGTCTGATTTTTTGGAATCGCATCCGAAACCGTATCCAAAATCGCACCCCAAATCGCAATGAACGATATTTTTATCCAATGCACGCTATGACGCCAATCTCTGTTCCTGATCAACCCATTAGCTGTCTGCAAACGGCGGAGATTTTGAGTTTGTGGCGTGACGAAATGGCGTCAACCCAAGACATTAAAGCGCTAGAGACACATTTGCTGACCTGTTTGTCGTGTCAACGCGCGCGGCCCCAATTCATACAATTATTTGCGCGTTTGGATCAAATGTTTGAACGTCACAATCCATCATAAGTATGCCGATCAGCTTATTGTTGTGTGCTGATTTTGGCTTGATTTTGCTGGGTATCGGCCTGCGTCGCTGGATGAATTTGGGCGATCATTTTTGGAGTGGCATTGAAAAATTAGTATATTTCATTTTGTTTCCGGCCTTGTTATTTGATGCGATTTTACGCACCCGTTTAGAACTGAATTTTGCACTTCCCTTAATCGCTACCGCGCTCTTGACCATGGTTTTGGGAATGCTGCTGATGTGGTGTTATCAACTGGTGGTACGGATGCCTGCGCAATTATTTGCCTCGGTATTTCAATGTGGATTTCGGTTCAATTCGTATATTGGTTTAGCGACGGTGGGATTGTTTTTTGGTAGCGATGGTATTGCCAGTTTGGGTATTATTTTGTCAGTCGCCGTGCCACTGGCGAATATCGCGTCGGTGGCCATGTTGGCGCGTCAGGGCCAACGTTCGATCTGGTGCGAAATGGGGCGTAATCCGCTCATCATCGCAACCGTTTCGGCTTTGCTGTTAAATGTGTTGGGCGTGTCTATGCCGGTTTTATTACACGCCTTCGCGCATCGTTTGGGCGATGCGTCAATTGCCCTGGGATTGATTGCAGTGGGCGCGGCGCTGCGTTTTGAGCATTTGATGCAGCATCTTTCAATGTTGAGCGTGATCACGGCGATCAAATTGATTGCTTTGCCGATAGTGGCGATCGCATTGGCCAAAGTGTTTGGATTAGCCGGTGTGCACTATTACGTCGCCATTTTCTTCGCGGCTTTACCGACTGCATCGTCGGCGTATATTTTGGCGATGCGTATGGGCGGCGATGGTGTGAGTGTCGCGCGACTCATCTCTGCCTCTACTTTGGTTTCTATGCTGACTTTGCCACTGTTGGGGTGGTATTTGTTACCACAATAAAAACGCCTTTATACGGATATTGATTACATGACGATTCGAATTTTGATTACGGGTGCGCAAGGCCAGTTAGGCTATAGCTTGCATCAAGTGCTGGCGCCGCTAGCTGAGGTGCGTGCTTGCGATCGCAGTACTCTAGACTTGACGCAGGCTTCGCAAATTGCGCAAGTGTGTGCGCAATTTCAACCCCATTGGATTATTAATGCCGCGGCCTATACCGCGGTTGATCAGGCCGAAGATCATCCCGATCTTGCATACGCGATTAACCGCGATGCCTTGGTGTATTTAGCCAGTGCCGCGAAAAAATGTGGTGCCAGCATCATTCATTATTCCACTGATTATGTGTTTGATGGCACTTTGGATCGTCCTTATCGTGAGGATGATGCGACCACGCCGATGTCGGTGTATGGGCAAAGCAAATGCGCCGGAGAAGAAATTTTATGCAACAGCGCTGTGCCATATTTGATTTTTAGAACCTCGTGGGTGTTTGCGGTCCAAGGTCAAAATTTTGCACATACGATTTATCGTCTTGCCAAAAGTGGTAAAGCTTTGGCGATCATCAATGATCAAATCGGCGCACCAACATCAGTTGATTTTTTAGCGCAATTGACCGCATCCATCATCACACGCTATGGTGAATCAGGGGATCAAAAAAATGATAATCAAAGAGCGGTCTTGCCCAGTGGGATCTATCACGCGACCTGTAGCGGTCAAACCTCCTGGCATGGTTATGCGGATTATTTGTTAGAGGCTACGGGCTTGCACGAGGCGCGTGCCGCATTGCGCGCGATCCCCAGCGCCGACTATCCGCAGCGCGCATATCGTCCGAAAAATTCGCGCTTATCGGGTCAAAAATTAGCGGATACTTTTGGCATTGTGGCGCCGCCATGGCAGTTTTATGTCGAGCGTTGGGCGCAAGTGGTGCGCAATACCTTGGCATGAGTTTTGAATTAGCCTTATTTTTGCTTGCGCAGTTGGGCATTGCTTTAATTGTGTTCGCGTCGTTTTATCTGATCGCCCATCGTGCGCACTTGATTAGTTTTGGTCATGCCAGTTTTGTCGCCTTGGGAATGTTTATGGCGTGGCATTTGGTTCATGTCAATTTTTTTTCAAAAAATTTTTTTTTGTTACCGGCCACTGTGGCCGCTTTGTGCGGACTGATTGCATGGCCCATCGGATTGGTGTTGGTGCGCTTTAGTGGCGCGCTGTTTGCGATGTCTAGCTTGGCGCTTGCCGAGATATTATTTCTGACCACCCCTGCATTTGTCAGCTTATGGGGCGGTGATTTGGGATTAAGCATCAATCGTGATGAGCGTGCACCGGCTTGGGCCAGTAATGGAGCAGTTTGCGCCCTCATTTTGAGTTATGCGTTGCTATTGGCTGGGGGTTTTTATTACGCCCTAAAAAGCAGCTGGGGACTGCGTTGTATCGCGGTGCGTGACAATCCTTTGCGCGCACAGCATCTGGGCATTGCAGTACAGCGTGTGCGGGTGATCAGTTTTATCCTCGCCTCTGGTATGGCTGGCGCTGCAGGTGCACTATCGCTTTGGCTATTTGAATTTGTCAGCGTCAGTACGTTTGAACCCCAGCGTTCAATCGAAATTGTGGTGTTTAGTTTTCTTGCAGGGGGGCAATGGTGGGGAATCGCTATCTCTGCCATCGCGTGGGTACTTGCGCATGTGATTTTGCCGCGTTATACGAGTGCTGCTTATTTGTATTTGGGCATCATTTTTTTAGTGTTAATGGTGTGGCGTGGGCGACAAAAAATTACCGCACTATCAACGCATCGAACCTATTGATTACACATTGCTAAAGTGCCGATAAAGGATTGATGCAATGAGCTTACAGTTGAACACCCTGTCTTATCAAGTCGCTGGCAAGGTCATCATCGCCAAATTAGATTGGACGATTCCGCGCGGCGAACGTTATTGTCTGATGGCGGGAAATGGTGCAGGTAAAACCACTTTATTAAACTTAATTTCAGGGGTGTTGCGCCCTCAGCGCGGTGATATTTTGTGGTGCGATCAGAAAATCACACACCAATCGATTGAAGCACGACACCGTTTGGGAATCGCGCGCAGCTTTCAATCCAGTCATTTATTTCCTCAATTAACGGTCAGACAAACTTTTCAATTGCGGTATTCAAGGCCATCCGCGTCGACTGTGCTAGTGAATCACAAACTGGCAACAATGATCGACATTATTTTTGCGCCGTATTGGGATCAATTGAACAGCGCTTTGCCCTATGGTGTGCAACGCTTGTTGGAGGTCGGTTTGGCGATAATCAGCGCGCCCCAGTTGTTGATTTTGGACGAGCCTTTTGCCGGTCTGTCAATTGAAACAAAGCAAGAGATGACGCAATTATTGCAGCAGGTTCCCGATACATGCAGCATGATTATTGTTGAGCACGATGTGGTGTCAGCCTACCCCTTAACGACATCGGCCGCGATTTTGTTGGATGGAAAAATTACCATCAATCAATCCTGGGACAGTTTGCTGAATTCTCCTGATTCCTTATCTGATGCGCGTATGCATTACCGCGGTATTGAAAAATTATTGTCGCTTGATTATTGAATGCCCACCTTACTCTCTCCTAGCATAGAAATCCCCGATTACTGGAATCAAGCGATTCGTGCCTTGTCGCGCCGCGATCCGGTGATGAAAAAAGTGATTAAGTCTTTTCCCAATAGTGTGATGACCAGTCGCGGCGATCCTTTCACAACTTTGATACGCTCAATTGTGGGGCAACAAATTTCGGTCAAGGCGGCCGATGCCGTGTGGGGGCGCATGACAAAATTGTGCCAAGGTCGCGATGCGATTGACGCGATTGATGCCGATAATGATGTGATGACACCGGCAGGAGTTTTATTACAAGAGCAGTCTTTACGTGCGTGTGGACTGTCCGCGCGCAAAGTCCAATATGTCGTTGGCGTGGCGCATTATTTTGCCGCCAATCCACGTACGATGGCGCAGTGGCGCGCTTTAAACGATGAACAAGTGATTATCGAATTAACCGCTTTATACGGAATTGGGCGCTGGAGTGCCGAAATGTTTTTGATGTTTACGCTACTAAGACCCAATATTTTGCCCCTGGACGATATTGGTTTGTTGCGCGGTATTGGAGTGTCGTATTTGGATGGTGTTCGACCAACGCGTCAACAGGTCAAAGAAATTGCCGCCAATTGGACGCCATGGTGCAGCGTCGCGACGTGGTTTATGTGGCGCGCTATTGATCCGTCTGTAGTGGCGTATTGAGTTGCGTGAAATACTGTTGCGTGTGACGACGTTGTGGCGGTTGTGAGTATTACGAGTGTCGCGAGTATTTGTTTTCGACTCAACAATTGATGACTGAAAACTGTTTTGGTCGGGGCGAGAGGATTTGAACCTCCGACCACTTGCACCCCATGCAAGTACGCTACCAGGCTGCGCTACGCCCCGAAAAATGGTGCCAATTACGGTAAAAGGAAGCGCATTATATTGGCAAGAGTTTTTGTACCACCTGACCAATGATGAGCAAGGTCGGTGGTTGCAAGTTGGCGATGGTCACGCGTTCAAATAAATGAATGAGTGTTGTCGCGATGATTTTTTGTTCGGGTAAAGTGCCCCGTTCAATCACTGCTGCGGGTGTGTCAGGCGCACAGCCATGAGTGATCAGGAGTTGGCAAATGTCTTTCAGCGTGATCAAACTCATATACATCACTATGGTTTGATTCGGACGCGCCAAAGCACGCCAATCCAAATCAAGGCTGCCGCTTTTTAAATGACCCGCGACAAAAGTGACCGATTGTGCGTAATCGCGATGCGTTAGCGGCAACGCGATGTGTGCGGCAATACCCAGTGCGGCGGTGATGCCGGCGACGACTTCAAAAGAAATTCCGGCGTCAGTCAGCGCGTCGATTTCTTCGCCGCCACGCCCAAAAATAAACGGATCACCGCCTTTCAATCTGACCACTCGCTGCCCCGCTTGCGCATACTGAATCATTAAACGGTTGATCTCCATTTGCGCCATAGTGTGGCGATTGCGTTGTTTCCCAACCGAAATGCGCTGGCAGTGTGGTGGTAAAAGATCAAGGATGGCGGGTGCGACCAAGTTGTCGTACAAGGCGACCTGTGCCACCTCAATTCGACGCAAAGCACGCAAGGTCAAAAGCTCGGGATCACCAGGCCCAGTTCCGACCAAACATACTTGAGCTTTGGCGCAGTTGGTTTTCGATGTATCCAGCGATGAATGTCTTGATAAAACGCTAGATATTGATTCAGATTCGGATGTGGCTATAGAAGTTTGCGGCATCGATTGGATGATAAGGTTAGTCAAATTATTGAGTCACTTTGCAAAATGAAACTCGTCAGTTATTTAATAATAGGAATTTAATAGTAAGGATTTGTATGAGAAGCGGTGCGAAAAA
>JAVKMA010000329.1:0-9487 GCA_031538685.1 Burkholderiaceae bacterium
AATCGTATGTGGATTCATATTATTCTCTCAAGAGTGAAGGTTGAACAACTGGGACAATGCGTCAGCAAGCAATACGGTAGCAAGCAAGTCAGCAAATAATACAGGAGCAAATACCGGACGCATCTGAGCACCATTATAGCGATGTTTTTTTCGCTTGATTTTCTATATTGGGGAACATTTTGAGGTGATAAAAGATGGTGCGCAACTTGCACTAGCTTGCGGTTTCCTTTTGTGGCGGGCCATCTTCACGAATTTGTCGGCCAGTCAGTTTCAAAAATAAATCTTCTAAATTGCTGGGGCGTGCTAACACGCGAATACCCTCTCCGCTTTTTTGCGCCTCGGTTTGATAACGATTCATCCGGGCCAGCAGGGCGCTGGTATCGTCGGTGTAGCAAAACAGCGTTTCGCCTGAACGTTCGGTGCGCTGCGCCAAAGGTCGCAAAGTGTCGGTCAAGGTCTGTAAAGCCACCTCGTCCAATTCATCACCGTAAATTTCGACCACCATGGATTCCAAGTGTTGCCGCACCAATTCGCGCGGGCTGCCTTGCGCAATCACGCGCCCGTGATCCACCAACAGCAGGCGATCACACAGACGTTCGGCTTCATCCATAAAGTGGGTAGTCAGCAAAATTGCCCGCCCTTTTTTCATCAGGCTCTTGAGTT
This sequence comes from Burkholderiaceae bacterium, assembly GCA_031538685.1. GTDB lineage: Bacteria > Pseudomonadota > Gammaproteobacteria > Burkholderiales > Burkholderiaceae > JAVKLU01. The sequence continues at coordinate 664 of JAVKMA010000329.1, forward strand.
GATCCCACATCAAATGCCGTGCCTGCGGATCAAGTCCAGTCGTTGGTTCATCCAGAACGATTAAATCGGGGTTGTTGACCAAGGCTCGTGCCAGACTCAAGCGCCGTTTCATCCCGCCCGAAAGACTGCCCAATGTCGCGTCCGCCTTGTGTTCCAAGCGCGCCAATTGCAAGAGTTCGGGGATGCGTGCGGTGATACTGGCGTCACTCATGCCAAAGTAACGCCCATAGACCAGCAAGTTTTCGCGCACCGTGAAATCAGGATCAAGGCTATCGAATTGAGGCACCACGCCCATCCGTTGACGCGCCGCGTGCGCCTGTTCGGGCAGTTGCAAACCAAACACCGTGATATTGCCACTGCTGGGCGTGACCAATCCCAGACAAAGGCGAATCGTAGTGGTTTTGCCCGCGCCGTTGGGGCCAATAATGCCCACGCACTCGCCGGCCTGAATCGACAAGTTAATGCCTTTGACGACGTCCAGATCGCCAAAAAATTTATGGACCTGATCGAGACTCAGCAAGGCGGCAGGCATTATCGTCATAAAATTAGCGTCATAAAACTGGCGTCATAAAATCAGTTTGCGCACATCGTTTAACAATCCGCCGAGGAATGCACTAAACCGCGCCGCCTGCGCGCCATCAATCACCCGATGATCGTAGGAAAGTGACAACGGCAACATCAGTTTGGGCACAAATTGCTTGCCATCCCACTGCGGTTTGACGGCCGATTTAGACAGTCCCAAAATAGCGACCTCGGGCGCGTTGATGATGGGCGTAAACGCCGTCCCACCAATTCCACCCAAAGATGAAATCGTAAAGCAGGCGCCCTGCATATCCTTGGGTGAGAGCTTGCCCTCACGCGCTAATTTGGACAGGCGACCCAACTCGCTGGCGATCTCCCCCACTCCTTTTTGATCGGCGTTTTTTAATACCGGAACCACCAGACCATTAGGCGTATCGGCGGCAAAACCAATATGAAAATAATGCTTGTAGATCAGCGTGCCATTGGCCTCGTCAATCGCGCTGTTGAACTGCGGAAATTTTTTCAGGGCTGTGACACTGGCCTTGATCACAAATGCCAACATCGTGAGTTTGAGATCAGGATTGGCGGTGTTTTCACTTTTGCGAAACTCCTCTAGCAAAGTAATGTCAGCTTCGTCAAACTGGGTCACATGTGGAATCATGGCCCAGTTGCGCGCTAAATTCGCCCCACTTAATTTTTTAATTCGCGACAAGGCTTCGGTATGGGTTTCACCAAAAGCGGTGAAATCTAAAGACGGCCACGGCAACAGGCTCAAGCCATTACTGCCTGTTTTGGCACTGCCGCTACCATGAATCGCGCCACTGCTTAGCGCGTTTTTCACAAAAGCTTGCACATCCTCACGTGTGATGCGCCCTTTTTCCGCCGTGCCTTTGACGGCGCTCAAATCCACACCCAACTCGCGCGCGAACTGGCGCACCGAGGGCGAGGCATAGGGTAAGGAATCGGGCAATGCATTAGGCAATCCGGCCACACTGTGCGTCGCCGTTGCCGCAGAAACCGCCGCAGTTGCTAACACAGGTGCTGCGGCAGAAGTTGATGCCGGTGTTGATGTGGGTGTTGATGGCGCCGTAGGCACTGAACTTGACGCTGGCGCAGGCGCAGCTGCCGCCCCTTCAGCCGCATCAATTTCTAGCAAAGGCGAACCTTCTGCCACGGTATCACCAATTTTGACCAAAATTGCTTTGATCAAACCCGCGCCAGTAGATGGAATTTCCATACTGGCTTTATCCGATTCCACCGTGACTAAAGATTGATCGCGACTAATTGTGTCGCCGACTTTGACCATGATTTCAATCACCGCCACGCCTTTGAAATCGCCGATATCAGGTACTAATACTGTCGTCATTACTTGCTCCTAAAATGATTTGTGATTTGATTTATAAAGTTCCCGGGTAAGCGGTTTCCGTGTTCAAACCATATTTTTTAATCGCTTGCGCGATCAAGGTTTTATCAAGCGTGCCCGCCCTCGCCAATTCGGTCAAGGCCACCACGACAATAAAATGGCGATCGACTTCAAAATGCGCGCGTAATTTAGTGCGCGAATCCGAACGTCCAAAACCATCCGTTCCTAACACGCTATAGCGACGACCTTCTGGTATGTAAGGGCGAATTTGATCGGCGTATAAACGCATGTAATCCGTCGTTGCAATAATCGGCCCTTCTGATTTCGCCAACACAGCTGTGACATACGGCGTGCGCGGTGTTTCGCTGGGGTGTAATAAATTCCAGCGTGCGATCTCTTGGCCATCGCGTGCCAATAAAGTAAACGATGGCGCGCTCCATACGTCGGCAGCCACTTTCCAATCCTTGTCCAATAATTCCACTGCAGCTAAAGATTCGCGCAGAATCGAACCACTGCCCATTAACTGGACGCGCGCTTTGTGCTTGGCTTTGCTGGCTTGAAATAAGTAGAGACCTTTCAAAATGCCTTCTTCTTGTCCCGCAACCAGACCCGGTTGCGCATAGTTTTCGTTGAGCAAGGTCAAGTAATAAAACACGTCTTCTTGGTTTTGCACCATACGGCGTAAGCCATCGTGAATAATCACCGCGACTTCATGCGCAAAGGTCGGATCGTAGGGAATGCAATTCGGAATCGTCGCGGCCAAAACATGACTGTGGCCGTCTTCGTGTTGCAAACCTTCGCCATTCAAAGTCGTGCGCCCAGATGTGCCGCCGAGTAAAAATCCACGTGCCCGCATATCACCCGCCGCCCACGCCAAATCGTGTGTGCGTTGCAAACCAAACATCGAATAAAAGATATAAAACGGCACCATGATTCGATTGTTGGTCGAATATGAAGTCGCCGCCGCGATCCACGACGCCATTGCACCGGCTTCGTTAATCCCTTCTTGCAAAATCTGACCGGCCTTATCTTCGCGGTAATACGACACTTGGTCTTTATCCACCGGTTCGTACAACTGACCTTGTTGATTGAAAATCCCAATTTGACGGAACAAGCCTTCCATGCCAAAAGTCCGCGCCTCGTCGACCAAAATCGGCACGACGCGTTTTCCCAATTGCGCATCACGCAACAAAATCGTCAAAAAGCGCACGTACGCTTGGGTCGTTGAGGTTTCGCGCCCTTGCGCCGAGGCTTCTAATACCGGCGCAAAAGTGGTTAAGTCAGGCACCGCAAATTTTTCATCGGCTTGTTGGCGCCGTTGCGGCAAATAGCCGCCCAGTGCCTGACGGCGTTCGTGCAAATATTTGATTTCAGGTGCATCAGGACTGGGTTGGTAATAGGGTACCGACGGTAAATCTGCGTCGCTGATCGGGATATTGAAGCGATCGCGAATTTCACGCAATGCGACATCATCAAGTTTTTTGGTTTGATGCGCAGTGTTGCGCGCTTCAGCAGATTTGCCCAAACCAAATCCTTTCACCGTTTTCATCAACAACACTGTCGGTTGCCCAACATGTTCTTGCGCTTGTTTAAACGCCGCATAAATTTTGTGTGGATCATGACCGCCACGCGTCAAACGCCAAATATCATCGTCGGAGTATTTTTCAACCAACTTCAAGGCGTCAGGGTGTTTGCCAAAAAAATGTTGACGTACATACGCGCCATCTTTGGCTTTAAAGTTTTGATACTCACCATCGACAGTATTCATCATGATGTCGTGTAGAGCACCGGTTTTATCTGCGGCTAATAAAGGATCCCACAAACTGCCCCAGATTACTTTAATCACATTCCAACCGGCGCCACGAAACTCGGCTTCAAACTCTTGAATAATTTTGCCATTACCGCGAACAGGGCCGTCAAGACGTTGTAAATTGCAATTGATGACCATCACCAAATTGTCCAAATGCTCGCGCCCACCCACACCAATGGCGCCCATTGATTCAGGTTCGTCCATTTCACCATCACCACAAAATACCCAGACTTTGCGGTTGTCGGTTTTGGCAATATCACGGGCGTGCAAGTATTTCAAAAAGCGCGCTTGATAAATTGCACACAAGGCGCCTAAACCCATTGACACGGTTGGAAATTGCCAAAAATCAGGCATCAATTTAGGATGAGGGTAAGAGGACAAACCCTTGCCATCGACTTCACGCCGGAAATGATCCAGTTGATCGACGCTGAGCCGGCCTTCTAAAAACGCACGGGCGTAAATCCCGGGAGAAGAATGGCCTTGGATGTACAACAAATCGCCGCCGTGCTGTTCAGTCGGCGCATGCCAAAAATGGTTAAAGCCAATTCCTAACATATTGGCCAGCGATGCAAAACTGGATAAATGTCCCCCCAAATCACCGTCTTCGCGATTGGCACGAACCACCATCGCAATGGAGTTCCAGCGCATCCATGAACGCAGCTTTTCTTCGTATTCCAAATTACCCGGACAGTGTTCGCCCTGATCTGCAGGAATCGTATTGATGTAGGCGGTATTGGCCGCAAACGGAATATTCGCACCGCTCTCGCGTGCCACTTGAAGCAGGGCTTCAATCAGCTGATGCGCATGAAGATTACCGCGCGCGTCAATCACGCTTTTCAGTGCGTCAACCCATTCTCGAGTTTCTGGATCATTGTGTGCAGTTAGGGGTGTTGCTTCAGACATACGGTTCTCCTTACGAGTTGGTTTAATAATTTTTAATTTTAGATTTTAAATTTCTTAGCTTGTTTTGCGCGTCGATCTTGTCTTGTCTGTCTGTCTTGTCAGTCTTACGTATGAATTTTTCGGATAATTTTTTTAAGACCGTCATTTTGTGCCGACAATTTGTATCGGCAATTTGTATCGGTAATTATAAGTCGCGCAAATTTTTCAGGTAAGCGCTTAGATCAGTCAAAACGCGTCACCCTCGATATTTTAAAAAACTGGACACATCATCATAAAAATTGTGGCGCAAGCTGTAACGTTATCAAAACTCTGTCGACTTTAGGATGTCTAGACATTTCAAATGTATCAATAAATATGTAGCAATAAATGTTTGATAGACCTTTGTTCACTAATGACTTTATTTAAAAAATCTTATGCCTTTATCTTATTTACCCAAAAAATCAAAGCGCTCGACCATCGGAGCGTGTTTAACTGGATTAGCAAGCTTGTCTGTAAGCCTGGTCGTAGCGAGCGCTTACGCCGGACCGGCTGAAGACGTTGATGCATTAAACGGCGTCTTTGGTAAACACCCCGCACGCGCTTCGCACGCTAAAGGCTTTTGTGTCGCCGGAAACTTTACCCCCAACAAAAAAAACACCGATTTTAAAATTCCATTTTTGCAACGGAATAAATCTATTCCAGTGGTCGGGCGTTTATCAATTGGCGGCGGCAATCCTAAAGCACCCGACAACGGCAAAACCACCGTTCGCGGCCTGGCCTTGAGCATGTATGACAAAAAGGAAACATGGGAATTTGCACACATTTCAGCACCGCATTTCTTTGCCTCAACACCTGAAGAATTCGTCGAATTTTTACAAGCTCGTGTTCCGGTCAAAGACGGTAAACCGGATCCAGCCAAAGTTGAAGCATTTTCCAAAGCCCATCCCAACACAACTTTGCAAGGTAAATATCTGGCCGGACAAGCCGTTCCTGCCAGTTACGCGAGCGTGCCGTATTGGGGCGCCAACACCTTTATGGTCAAAACTAAAAAAGGCGAGCAAGCGCTGCGCTGGCGTTTTGAGCCGACCGCTGGTCGCGTCGGTTTAAGCGAGGACGAGGCCAAAGCGGCAGGTACTGATTTTCTGGAAGCTGAATTCACGCAACGTGTGCAAAAAGGCGCGGTACTGTTTGACTTGATCGCGCAATTGCCAAAAGATGGTGACCCCTTGCTTGACTCCACGCAAGCATGGCCAAGTGATCGTGCAGAAGTGATTTTTGGTCAATTGGCTTTGAATAGCGTGACCGGACAAAGTTGTGATGGTCAAATGTTTATTCCGACGATTTTGCCCGCTGGCGTGACGGCAAGTGCCGATCCGATTTTGCAAGAACGTGCGGCCGCTTACGCAGTGTCTTTAGGCCGTCGCTTGCAAGCCAAAGGCAATTAAATCGATTTTCAATAGGGCACTTCTATAAATACAGAATGTGCGGATAAAGTGCGAGGCGCACAGCACACAGAAACCGGAGCGTACATACGTACATACAGTACGTGAGGATTTCGCGTACTGTGCAACAAAGCAATTCGCCGCAAAATGAATTGATAGAACTGTCCATTAGAAGTTTGAATCAGCAACAAAATGGTGTCACTTGCGCGAGTCAATCAACAATGAATACTTCGACAAAACGAATACTCAACTGAGTAATTTGCGCAAAGCCGTCATCACTGGCGCGGTATCAGGCATGATGCCGCGCCACAAATAAAAAGCTTCGGCCGCTTGCGCCACCAACATACCCAAACCATCACGTGTGGCGACACCGGCCGCATTGGCCGCCGCACAAAAAGGCGTCACGCCCGCTAAATACTGCAAGTCATACGCGCGTGGAATATCACGAAATAATGAGGGAACAAATGTTGCTGAGCTCATAGGTATTTGACCCATGCCTGTTTGACCCATGCCTGCCGAGGTCGCATTAATGACCAAATCAAATGACGCCTTGAACGTGCCGCGCGCCACGTCTGACCAAGGCAAAACCGTGAATGAATCAGTCGTTTTTTCAAGCGAAGGTTTAACTGACTTTTGCCCCAAATACACCTTTAATTCGGTCATCAACAACTCCAATCGCGCCGCATTGCGATTGCTCAAGCTTAAGTGTGCTCCTGCGTCCAGCAAAGGTTTGACGATACCGCGTACGGCGCCACCAGCGCCTAAAATCAAAATTCGACAATCCTGTAAATCCGATACAAAATCCTGCAAGTCGCGCACCAAGCCCGCGCCGTCGGTATTGTCAGCGTGAATCACGCCCTCTTGTATCCACAAAGTATTGACTGCACCGGCACATAAGGCTCGCGGAGTTTTGATGTCGGCCAAACCAAAGGCTTCTTGTTTAAACGGCAAAGTCACATTGCAACCCACGCCACCGTCGGCAAAAAAATCGCGCACGGCAGCTGAAAAACCATTCAATGGCGCCAGCTGCGCGTGGTAAGTCATCAATTGGCCAGTTTGGGCCGCAAATTGTGCGTGAATCAGTGGCGATTTACTGTGCCCAATCGGATTACCAAAAACCGCGTACGCAGCGGGAGTCAAGGCGCGATCAACAGTCAGGCAATGGTTCATGAATGCAATTAAATGGGGTCAGCAAAATAAGGCGTCAACAAAATAAAGGGGCGGCAAAATGAGTGTCAAAAAAACAATCTATGAATCGTCTGAATCAACTCTGATTTGTGGCGCACTGATTCAAACTGTCGCTATCAATTCGGGACGCCACGTACATATTGCGGCGGAATCGGGATCGCCGCGCCCAAGGTTTTGGCGGCATGCCACACCCACCCTGAATTCCATAAAAAGGCACGACCCAATGCCACCATATCGGCGCGCCCTTCTTGCACAATAGTTTGGGCTTGCTCTGCGGTTTCAATCAAACCCACCGCCATGGTGGGTACAGCGGTGGCAGCTTTAATCGCGGCCGAAAAAGGCACTTGATAACCAGGCCCCAGCGTTATTTTTTGCCTCAGTGACAAACCGCCGCTAGACGTATCAACCCAGGCGCAAGCGCTGCTTTGCAAGGCTTTCACCAATTCAATCGATTGCGCCACATCCCATGCGCCGTCGATCCAATCGCTGGCAGAAATCCGCACGCCAACAGGAATTTTGTGCGGAACCGCCGCACGCACCGCGTCAAAAACTTCGCGCGTCAAACGCATACGATTCTCTAAACTGCCCCCGTATTCATCGGTGCGCTGATTGGTAAAAGGTGATAAAAATTGATGCAACAAATAACCGTGTGCGGCGTGAACCTCAATTGCATCAAAACCCAAGTTCACCGCGCGTTTAGCCGCGTCCACAAAGGCAGTGCGAACTCGCGCAATATCGTTTTTATCCATGGCAATCGGTGCGCTATAGCCCTCATCAAAGGGCAAGGCTGAAGGGCCATAACTGGTCCAGCCACCTTGCGCGAGAGACACTTGACCTGTGCCAACCCAGGGAATTGCAGTTGAGGCTTTGCGCCCCGCGTGCGCCAATTGAATCGCGATGGGCATCGTGCTATGGACATGGGAATGGACACGGGCAATTTTTAACACCCGCGCCAAAGCCGCTTCGTTTTCATCCGAAGCTAAGCTCAGACAAGCGGGAGAAATCCGCCCCGCCAATTCGACCGCCGTGGCTTCGATGATAAACATTCCAGCACCACTCGCTAACATGCGTCCAAAATGCACCGCGTGCCAGTCGCTGGCATTGCCATTGACGGCACTGTATTGACACCTCGGACTGACGATGATGCGGTTTTGTAAAGTCAATTGACCCAAGACGATGGGACTAAACAGTAAAGGTGCGGTCATAGGGGGTTCCTGCAAAAAAATAAATGGGGCACTCCGATCATTCGTGACGCAAGGCTTGCGCAGGCTCGATACGCGCGGCGCGATAACTCGGATAAATTGTCGCGACAAACGCTAACATCAAAGACGTTAAGGTAATCGTGATCACGTCGGACCATTGCACATCAGAGGGCAGCGTGCTGATTAAATAAATTTCTTTCGGTAAAAACTGGATACGAAACACCGCCTCGATCACCGGCACAATCACATCCAGATTTAACGCGACCACCACGCCCAACAGTGCGCCAACCAAAGTCCCCAAACTGCCCGACAGCGCGCCTTGCACCATAAAAATTTTCATCACCGATGTTCGGCTCGCGCCCATTGAGCGCAAAATCGCAATATCGGCGTATTTTTCAGTCACTGTCATCACCAA
>JAVKMA010000330.1:0-2281 GCA_031538685.1 Burkholderiaceae bacterium
AACAACGGCCTTCCTAACGCTTATTTCTGTTGGAACTCAAAGTAATACGGTCAATGACAACTGCTGTCTTTGCTGTCACCGTTCACCACCGCGATTCCAATGCTGGGTGCACGTTTGGGTACTGCCGCCAAAAGTGTGGGCAACTGCACCAAATAATCATCCCAATCCAACATTCCGCCCAGACAGTCCAGATAATGCCCATCGCGGAAAAAAATCATACTGGGACGACGCGTTGCACCATATTTTTTGGCAATTGCATCTTCGTCCGCAGCCGTCACCATGCCCATAAAAAACTGTGGGTGACTGGCAGAAAAATGTTGGCGCAATTCTGGCAAAACCACCGCGACATCGAGACCTTCGGGATAGCGCACCGGATCACCCGCGACTAACAAAACACAAATCCCTGCTTGAGCCACGGTGCGTTCACAGTTTTCCAAATTAACCCAGGCCGCATGCGGCATCGTCGCGACGCGTGTAAATAAAGGATGGGCTTGATTTGAAACAGGTGGCAGTGGCAAATCAATGGCAAAAGTAGATTCTGAAGTCATAGATTAGAAAATAAAAAAAGACTGGGTAAAACCACGCGAAACATAAAACTCAACTGCGCTACAAAAAATGATCATTCGCTTTAACCCTGACCGGTCAAGGTTTTGACCTGGTCAGACGCCATTTGCGAGGGCAGATTAAACGAAAAATCATTCGCTGCAATTGACGCACCGTCATACACTTTGCGCAAAGCGGCATGCGCTTCATTCATTTCATCGGCGCGCTCGGGCGACAAAATTTCCAAGGCATTACCTAAAAATCCCAAGACCCATTGACCCACTTGCGGATCACCAATCAAAGCCGTATTCAAACGTTCGGTATGACCAACATTGTCTTGTCCTTGGGCAAACCCCGCTTCGACCAAAGTGATTTGAAAAGGGATACCGAGGCACATAATTAATTCAGAGTTTTATGGTAATTGCTAATCACGTAGCGATAAAAAACGATCGTCGCCGGTGCGGCACGCAAGCTCTGCCGAAGGCCGAAAATCTTCATAGTCTTCTAGACTCAACTCCAGCATCGTCACCGCTTCGTGTTTATCCAAAGGAGTGGTGCGCGGCTGTGGATTGGCACCCCATTTGCGTAGGCGTTCGACCGCCAAATCAAGAACGCGCGGAATCACTGCCTTGACTGAGTCGCGCAAAGAGCCACCATAGTCTTCCAACATTTCAGGTTGGCACCCATATAACACGATTTCTTTGGGATATTTTCCAGTGAATTGCGCCAAACCTAAGACTTCTTGAAATCCAGTTTGATGCAAACTCATTTTTTTTGCGCCCATAAATTTGGGCACCTCGTCGCCTTCGATAATTTTTAATTCACCTGGGGTGAGACCGTAATCAATCGCATCAAAAATAATCAAACGGTCCGCCGCTTGCACATGATGAATCAGATACATCCCCTGGGTGCCGCCATCAACAAAAACAACTTGATCGTTACAAACGATATGGCGTTGCAGGGCTTCGACGCAGCGCACACCAAATCCTTCGTCGGCCCACAACACATTGCCGATACCCAGTACCACGATTTGCTCTTTTAATGTATCCACGTTAGTGCACTCAAAAAAAATCGCAGGAGCTACAAAGGTCTATAGAGAAACCACTACAGAAGCCACTTCGATTGACGCATCCCAAAATAACCAACAGGCCAATGTTTTCTATTCACGAAAACACTAGCCTGCTTAGCTTAATTACCGAATAAATCTATTACCGAATAAATCTGTTCGAGAACGATTTAATCTTGGTTTAATCTTTGAACGTACGGTGACCTGAAATCATCGTGCTCACAATACTTTGACGCCCCATGATGTCTTCACGAATCGCGGCATAAATATGTGCAATCGTAAATATCACCATGATCCACATCCCCAAATGATGCCAAGTGTGAACGTCTTGCGATTGTCCCATTAAGGGAATGACCCAACCAAATAAACGCTCTTGCCAAGACCCCATTTGTGCGCCTTCACCATACAAAGCCCAACCCGTAAAGAACATAAAGACGGCGTTCAAAAAATACAAGAAGAACATCATCAAACGCGCAAATGGGTTATGCCCAACATAGCGATTGGGACGCGGTGTTAAAAACAAATACCACTTAATCATCGACAAAACTTCATCCCAATAGGCTCTGGTGAAAATCGGCAAGGTAAACAATTCACGCGCATGGTGATTTCCCACAAAAGCCCAGTAGATGCGACCCAGCAAGCCAATACTAAAAATATACGCGGCGGCGAAAT
>JAVKMA010000331.1:0-13575 GCA_031538685.1 Burkholderiaceae bacterium
GGTGCTTTTTAACCACGCGAAGTATACCTGTATATTAACGACTAAATTTGCCCACCTTTAGGGGACAAATAAAAAAAACAAAACCGAGACTAGGGTTGCGGCAATCGGAACCAAACTCAAGGTATAAGAACCCAATAAAACCCTTGCCAACAACATTTTGAGATAAGGTTTTTTTCAGCAGCATCGACTTATTCACGACGCCATTGGGTAATGCCGCCTGCTTTATCTTCCAACACCACGCCTTGGGTTAAAAGCGCTGCGCGAATTTGGTCTGCGCGCGCAAAATCGCGTGCGGCTTTGGCGGCGAGGCGGGCGTTGATTTGAGCATCGATAGCCGCATCATCTAATCCATCTGCTTGTCCGACAGCGCTTTGCAAAAAATCTTGTGGCTTGCGTTTTAATAATCCCAACTGATTGGCTAAATGTAATAAACATTGTGCGTAAACCAAATCATTAGAGCGCCCCAATTCGGTAGCGACTTCAAACAATATCGCGACCGCTTGCGGGGTGTTGAAATCGTCGTTCATCGCGACCTTAAAGCCTTGGCTGAATGTAGTACAGGCGGCCGTGGCGCTGTCAGTGGTGGGCTCGGTACTTTTCGCTGAGTTGTGTAGGGCCGTATACAAACGCGTGAGCGAGTTTTTGGCATCGTCTAAATGGGCATCCGAATAATTTAAGGGGCTACGGTAATGCGCGCGCAAAATAAAAAATCGAACAACTTCAGCGTCGTAGCGCATCAAAATATCGCGGATGGTAAAAAAATTGCCCAAAGACTTTGACATTTTTTCATCATCGACTTTGATAAATCCATTGTGCATCCAGTAATTGACCGAGCGATGACCGTGCGCACCTTCTGATTGGGCGATTTCGTTTTCGTGATGCGGAAATTGCAAATCTTCGCCGCCGCCATGAATATCAAAATGTTGCCCCAATAACTCATGCGACATCGCCGAGCATTCGATATGCCAACCAGGGCGTCCTGGTCCCCAAGGCGAATCCCAGACGGCTTCTGCAGGGTCGTGCGCTTTTTGCTGTTTCCACAACACAAAATCAAAAGGATCACGTTTGCCGTTGTTTACTTCTATGCGTGCGCCTGCTTGTAAATCGTTTAAAGATTTTCCCGACAGTTTGCCGTAACCCGCAAAGGCTCTGACGGCATAACAAACGTCACCATCGGGTGCTTGGTAGGCCAAATTTTTGTCGTGCAATTGGCTAATAATTTTTTGCATCGCTGCGACGTAATCAGTGGCGCGTGGTTCAAAGTCGGGAGGTAAAACGCCTAAGGCCGCGCTGTCTTCATGCATGGCGGCAATATAGCGATTTGTCAGAGTCGAAATTGATTCGTTATTGTGAGCGGCACGATTGATGATTTTGTCATCAATATCGGTAATATTGCGCACATAGGTCACGTGATAACCTTCATGGCGCAGCCAGCGATTCACCACATCAAACACCACCATGACGCGTGCGTGACCCAAATGACATAAATCGTATACAGTCATGCCGCACACATACATGCGAACTTGATTGGGTGTGATGGGGGTAAAAATTTCTTTTTGGCGCGTGAGCGTGTTGTAAATAGTCAGCATAGAAAACAATGAGAAAAGCAGAAGAGATAAATTTTGTCCAATGATAGCGTGTGAGCCATGCGCAACAAACTCAGATAGAATCGCCCGTTACAAGAAGAGGGCTAAAATAAGGTGCGCGTCAATCATGTCAATAATATGGTGTCAAAAATATGACGCCAACAATAAGCGCGTATGGCTTATAAGAGCACATGCTTTCAGTGTTCAATAAATGTTCAGTAAAAACTAAATTATTTAAGGATTTTTTATGATGTTTTTGGAAACGCCAGTTCTTACATTTTCGCGACGTATAGTGTTACGTGTATTACGTGTATTACGTGTATTACGTGTATTCGCTTTTTTGAGCGTGCTGAGTTTGAGCGTATTGAGTGTCAGTAATGCCCACGCGAGCTTGACTGCGAACGATGTCAATCCCCTGTTACGAAGTGGGCGTTCAGATGAAGCGATTTCAAACATCAATGAAGCCTTGAAGACAACCCCCAAAGATTACAACCTGATTTTTTTAAAGGCGGTGATTCTGGCAGGCCGGAATAATGTGGTGGAAGCGCAGCAATTATTCAAACAATTAAGTGCCGAATTTCCAGATCGTCCTGAACCTTTAAATAATTTGGCCGTGCTCTTGGCGCGGGAAGGGCGGTTTGATGAGGCGCGCAGCCTGCTAGACCGTGCGATGTTGACCGATCTGAAGTACGCACAAATTCAGCGCAACATTGGTGATCTCAATGCCAAGTTAGCCAGCCAGGCTTACGAAAAAGCCTTGAAAAAAAATACCACGAGTCAATCGGCACAGTTAAGTTTTTTACGTGATCTTGCCGGGCAAGCGATTTTGGCACCTGTGACGTTGGCACAAAACACAGCCATTGAACCATTACCCAATTCAGTGGTCAAAGGCGGTGTTACAAAAACACCTCCCAGCGCGCCGGCTCTGACGGAAAAACCAATCACAGCAGAAGTACCAGCACCATTGAAAGACCCTAAAAATGAGGCTGTTGCGCCGGCTCGTTCAGACAAATTAGAAAAATCAGTATTAGATGCGACGCAAAAATGGGCGCAGGCATGGAGTGCACGCGATGTCGATCAATACCTCGCTTATTACGACAAACAATTTAGCGGAAAAGAACAAAGCCGTAGCGTTTGGGAGGGGGATCGTCGGAACAAAATTTTGGGCAAAAAGCGTATTCAAGTTGATGTTCAAATGCCCAAAGTGTCGATATCTGGCGCGCGTGCGACAGTCAGTTTTTCACAAATATATCGAGCCGACGCTTTGAATATTCGTTCGCGCAAAACTTTAGTTTGGGTGCAACAAGGCAACTCATGGGTGATTGTTGACGAGCGCGCCCAATAAGCGGGCGACACTTTCAAGACATCAACATTATTTCTAAAGCCATGTTGCATTATCGAAATTTTCTGTTCATTACGTTGCATGTGATGCTGTGCGTCTGGATCGTTCCCAGCGCATTGGCCGGACCAGAGATCGCGATTCAGAAAATTTTAAAATCTTTGGATGACAGCGATTTATCACAAGCCGAAGTCACCGCGCAAGAGTTAGTTAAAAGTTACCCCTCATTTGATCTAGGTCAAATACTGTTGGGTGATATTTTGATGTTGCACAAATCAGCTCTACCTTTACTGAGCAAGGAAAGCGACAACTCGAATCAGGACCGTATCTTGAACGATTTGCGTGCAGAAGCACGCGTACGCTTTGCGGCTTTGGCCTTTACACCGCCAGCGGGCGCTGTGCCCAATGTCTGGGTTAATGTCGCGTCAAGTCACAAGCGAATTTTGATCGCGGATACAGAGCGTTCACGTTTGTGGGTATATCGCAATCAAAACGGCGTTCCTAAATTAGAAGCCAATTACTACATGTCGCAAGGGCGTGCGGGCGACAACAAAAAGCGCGAGGGCGATTTAAAAACACCGATTGGGGTCTATCACATCACGGGTCATTTAAGTAAGCTACCGCCGTTTTATGGCGTTGGCGCCTTGCCCATCAACTATCCTAATGAATGGGACCGAAAAAACAAACGCACGGGTTCTAATATCTGGCTTCATGGCACACCCGCAGAACAATACAGTCGCCCACCCCTAGCATCTGAGGGATGTTTGGTCTTGAGTAATGAGGACATGAATATCTTGATTAGCAAAGCACAAAAAAAACCCAGTACCAGCAATATGGATTTGGTCATCATTACCGATAATTTGAGTTTTATCTCGTCTGATGACGCGCGTAAAACACACGCGTCGTTTGAGCAAGCCTTTACACGCTCGCACGGACAAGCCCAAGCCCAAGCCCAAGCCCAAGCCCAAGCCCAAGCCTATGTTGCACGTTATCAGCCTGGACGCGTTAAAAAACCTAAAATCAAAGGCAATATTCGTAATTTAACTTTGGTACGTTATCCTGATAACGGGCCAATGTATTTGGCACAATTTGATCGAATTGAACAGGGCAAAACCATTTTTCATCAAGAATATTGGGGATTAAAAAATGGTGAATGGCGTGTTCAATTTGAAAAATAAACGGTAGTCGCTTGTTCTTTTTTTATTCTTTAACTTAACTATGAAAACAATGTTTATTTATATTTTATTAACGACAAACTTTGGTGCCATCAAATTGGAATTAGATGCTGAGAAAGCGCCAATCTCTAGCAAAAATTTTGTGGAGTACGTGAAATCCGGTCATTACGACGGCACGATTTTTCACCGCGTGATTCCTAATTTTATGGTTCAAGGTGGCGGCATGGATAAAGCGATGAATGAAAAATCAACCGGCGCATCAATTCAAAACGAAGCCAAAAACGGCTTAAAAAATGTGAAGTATTCCGTCGCAATGGCGCGTACTAACGCGCCGCATTCGGCCAGTGCACAGTTTTTTATCAATACTAAAAACAACAGCTTTTTAGATTACCCAGGCCAAGATGGTTGGGGCTACGCGGTGTTTGGACGCGTGATTGAAGGCATGGACGTGGTTGATAAAATTGAAAAAGTTAAAACGGGCAACAAAAGCTTTCATCAAGATGTTCCCGTCGATTCTGTGATTGTTGAAAAAGCGACAGTGGTCGCAAAATAAATCGTCACGAGGAGCGCGTTCTTGAAACACTTCATATACCGTTTGTGTTAGTCAGTAAAGCGATTGATGCGCTGGTGGTATCGGATTTGCATTTAAGTCCACGCGCTCCAAAAACCAGCGCAGCATTTTTAACTTGGCTGTCTCAACAAACAGGACAAGCCAAGCAAGCTAAACAAGTTCATGCCGCATCAAATTCGCCACGGGCCGTATATTTATTAGGTGATGTTTTTGAGTATTGGGTCGGCGACGAAATGTTAGACGATTCGTTTTATGCCGATATCGCCGCCGCGATTAAAAATTGTGTCATGCACGGTATTAAAGTGTATTGGTGCGATGGCAATCGAGACTTTTTAGTCCGCGCCCGATTTTTTGAAATGACGGCATGTCAGCGCTTGAATGATCCCCAGGTTCACATTTTGGGTGGCGTGCCGACTTTATTAACCCATGGCGATCAGTACTGTCTTGATGATGTGGCGTATATGACATTTCGTGGGCAAGTTCGCAACCCTGATTTTCAAACACAATTTTTGGCGCGCTCATTTGCCGAACGTCACGAAATTATTCAAAAAATTCGGACGCAAAGTGCGATGACTTCAGATATCAGTGATGTGCATCACGCGACGATTAGACAGCTCTTTAATGAGCATCAGGTGACGCGATTGGTGCACGGACATACGCATCAAAGTGCGATGCATCAAGTTGATCTCGAGACTCACTGCACGCGTTGGGTCTTATCCGATTGGGATTTTGATCATGCGCCGACACCGCGCGCTAATGCTTGGGCGGCGTATACCGATGGTAGTTGCGGTTTTATACCGATCGTAGTTTCCTAGCATTTAATTTTCAAGACGCTCCAGATTCTTCAAATTCTTCGAACTCGCCGTCGTCTAATGGATAAGACGTATGCCTCCTAAGCGTGAAATTCAGGTTCGATTCCTGACGGCGGGACCAGTCTGAAGTGTGTGTTCAGTATGTCATTGATGGATGTGGATGTCCTGAATCGCGCAACAGGTTTTTGATGGACTCTTATTATTTAGAAAGACTAACAATTGGATTTACTTAACTCTTCAGAAGACAGCTTGATGTTGGGGCAATATGCCGAGCGTGCGTATTTGGAATACGCCGTTTCAGTCGTTAAAGGCCGTGCCTTGCCCGATGTCAGTGACGGACAAAAACCGGTGCAAAGACGAATTTTGTATGCGATGCACGAATTGGGACTGTCCTCGCAAGCCAAGCCGCGCAAGTCCGCTGCCGTGGTCGGGGATGTGTTAGGTAAATTTCATCCGCATGGTGATCAGTCCGTATACGACGCGCTGGTGCGCATGGCGCAGGATTTTTCTTTGCGTTATCCCTTGATTGATGGACAAGGAAACTTTGGATCGCGTGATGGCGATGGCGCAGCCGCGATGCGTTATACCGAAGCGCGCTTAACACCCATTGCACAATTATTATTAGACGAGTTGGGTGAAGCGACAGTTGGGTTTCAAAAAAATTATGACGGCAGTTATGACGAGCCGATGTTGTTGCCGGCGCGTTTGCCGAGGTTGTTATTAAATGGCGCCAGCGGTATCGCAGTGGGGATGGCCACTGAAATGCCCGCGCATAATTTGCGCGAAATCGCAGCAGCGACCGTCGCCTTAATTAAAAATCCAAATTTAAGTGTGGCTGATTTACTGCGCTATTGTCCAGGGCCTGATTACGCCACGGGTGCGCAGCTGATTTCTCCTGCCAGCGTGATTGAAGAGACCTATACCACTGGCCGAGGTTCGGTGCGTTTACGCGCCCGTTACCATATTGAAGATCGTGCGCGTGGTCAATGGCAAGTGGTGTTTGATCAATTACCTCCACAAGTCTCTAGTCAAAAAATTCTCGAAGAAATCGAAGAATTAACCAATCCTAAAATCAAAGCAGGAAAAAAATCTTTGTCACCTGAACAGGCGCAATTAAAGCAAGATATTTTGTCCGTACTTGATCGCGTGCGGGATGAGTCGGGTAAAGACGCGGCCGTGCGTTTAGTGTTTGAACCCAAATCAAAAAATCAAAATCAAGATGAATTTGTCGCCGCGTTATTGGCGCATACCAGTTTGGAAAATAACAGCAGCATCAATCTGGTCGCGATTGGGATTGATGGTCGTCCAGCGCAAAAAAATCTGCTGAATTTATTGTCCGAGTGGATCGCATTTCGCTTTCAAGTCGTACAAAAACGCACGCAGTTTCAATTAAACAAAGTTCAAGATCGCATTCATATCTTGCAAGGCCGACAAACGGTGTTCTTGCAAGTCGAGCGTGTGATTAAAGTCATTCGTGAGGCCGATGATCCCAAAGCCGATTTGATCGCTGAATTTGGTTTAAGCGAGATTCAGGCCGATGATATTTTGGAAATGCGTTTGCGCCAACTGGCGCGTTTAGAAGCCTTCAAAATTGAAAAAGAATTGAATGAGTTACAAGATTCTGCTGAGCGTTTAAACATCCTGTTAGGGGACGCTAATGCGATGAAAAAACAAATCATCAAAGAAATTGAGCAAGATGCGAAAAAATTTGGTGACGATAGACGTACCGTTATTGAAGAAGCCTCGCGCGCGCAAACCACTAAAAAAATTAGCAACGATCCGGTGACAGTCATCATTTCGCAAAAAGGTTGGTTGCGAATTCGCCAAGGGCACGAGCTGTCTGCAGATTTAAGTTTTAAAACGGGTGATGCCTTGTACGCGCAATTCATGTGTATGAGCAGCCATCACTTGCTCGCTTTTGGTTCTGATGGACGCGTGTACAGCGTGGCCTTAAATGGTGTAAATACGGGACGTGGCGACGGTATTCCTGTCGTCAGTTTGATTGATCTTGCGCCAGAGAGTCATTTGATTCATTTTTATGCCGCGCCTCTGGAACAGGAACTGATTTTGGCGGCGAGTAATGGTTATGGATTTTTAACGCAAGTCGGCGATATGGTGGGACGCATGAGAGCGGGCAAACAATACGTGACGATCAGTTCAGACGAAACCTTGTTAGCGCCTTTGCCGGTGTCGTCTTCAGGTGCGACAGGAAACACAGCAGGAAACGCGACAACAATCTTGGCGTGTTTAACGCACAGCGGATTTTTGTTGACTTTTTCAACGGGTGAGTTGAAACGTTTGGCCGCGGGGGGAAAAGGCATGATGCTGCAAAAAATTCAATCGGGTGATTATTTGTTGGGCATTGCGACGGCCGGCGACAAAGGCGTGGTCATCAGCGGACAAGACAAAAAAAATAAAGCCATGAGCGAGACTTTGAACACCGATGCGCTGCGCACGCATTTTCTCAAACGCGGACACAAAGGTTTGCCCTGCAATAAAACATTGAAAAAATCGATGATGTATTTTTTGGAAATTACGGATGCCGCGCTTTAAAAATCGTTTCAAGAAAAACATCCCTAAAGCTTTATCGTGGTGTCGCATTGGTATCGTTTTTTGTGGACTGATATTCGGCAATCAGGTTTTTGCCTTAAGTAAAGTCGAAGTCGTCAGTGTGGTGCAAAGCTTGCGCACGCAAGGCTGTGGTTCATTTTCTACACCATTGACGCCCTTTGCGGTAATTCCACAGTTGGATCGCGCGGCCACAATTATGGCGGCGCAACCCACTGATTTGGATAACGAAAAAATCAGTCAAATACTTAATTCTGTCGCTTATTATTTTGAATCCATACAAACCATCGCAGTGACCAATGCGATGAGCTCGAAGGATTTACAAAAAGTATTGCGTGGTCAAGATTGCACGACTTTGATGAATCCGAAATTGAGTGATCTGGGGATTTTCAGCCGTGGTGACCAGATTTTTATTTTATTGGCAAGGCCAATTCCCACGCGCATTCCTGCGCTTGAACCGGTTGAAAAAATGTGGCAAGAAATGACTGATGAGGTGAACCGTGTTCGTGCAAAAGCGCAACAATGTGGCAGTACGCATTACCCTGCGGTTGCGCCGATCAAAATCAATCAACAGTTAATTTCGATTGCGCAAACCTATGCGCGTGACTTGGCGCAATACAATTATTTGGAACACCAAGGGCGCGATGGCTCGACGCCCAGTGAACGCATTACGAAAGGGGGCTACGATTGGCAATCTGTTGCTGAGAATCTTGCAGGAGGCCCTGATTCAGTGACTGCAGTCGTTGAAGGATGGCGCAAAAGCCCGGGACACTGTGCGAATTTAATGAGAGCATCAGTGACAGAAATGGGCATCGCCTACGCCCTAAATCCGGCCAGTACTTATCATATTTACTGGGTTCAAGTATTTGGCCATCCAATGCTTGGCGCAAAACAGACGCGCCAATTACCTTTAGTAGCGGATTAGGCCGCTTGATGAGGGCTCTGTAACTTGTCAGCGTTTGGATGTAGTTATCGAGTTGAAAATTTAATGTGAATTGCATATAATTTTTCGGTGGGTACAGTCAGACTGTGGGCTTAAGTCCACTACTGCACCATATCTGTCCCGCACTCACGGCCCTTTTTAGGGCCGTGTTTATTTTTTGCGCGGGTCGTTGAAATAGCTCTCGACTGATTTTTAAATAGTAATGGCGACGACTTTTATCTTGCCTTCGGCACCCAGGGGTATGCAAAAAGGCGTCGCCTTAAAAGATATTTTGGGCGTGGTGGCGATTGCCGCTTTAGTGCATAACATTCAATTGGTGCACCCTCGTTTTGATGGGAAAAGTTTTACCGCATTGGCACAACACGGTTTAGAGCCTTTGGGAATTTTGCAAAGGGGTGCACATTTGGCGCAGGCTTTGCGTCAGTATTTGCCACCGATTTTTGAGGACGCGATAGAAATTTTGTTGGCGTCATTAACGCCTGCAAACATAGCGACCGAAGGCTTGGGCATGGCGGTATTTTTTTATTTGCCGCATGTGAGCTTTGTCGCGCAATATGGTCTTGACCCTAAAAATAATCAGGGGCGAGATCCTTTTGAACTCTCGATGCGCGCGCAATATGAATTAACGCAGCGTTTTAGTGCAGAGTTTTCGATGCGGCCTTTTTTGATACAACAGCCCGAACGAACTTTAGCGCGTTTATTAGAGTGGGCGACTGATTCGAGTGCGCATGTGCGGCGCTTATGTTCTGAGGGTGCGCGGCCGCGCTTGCCGTGGGCGACTCGAATTCCCCAATTTATTCAAGACCCCACACCTTTATGGCCGATTTTGAACGCGCTGAAAAATGATTCCAGTCGCTATGTGCAGCGCAGTGTTGCCAATCATTTAGGTGACATCGCCAAAGATCATCCCGAGTTGGTGTTCGCGTTGTGCGAAATGTGGTTAGCAGACGCGTCAAGCGATGTAAAATGGATCATTCGTCATGCCTTTCGCCACCCAGCTAAAAAATTAAATTCGCGGGCATTGGCTGTGCGTCGCGCAGCAAAGTAACACATTTAATCAATCAATGAATTAAAGATGGGCAAGCTAACTGATAAAAGAATTTTCTTGCGTTATGGAGTGCGCTGGTTACTGGCGACGACAGGGGTGGCTAGTCCGATGATCACGGCTTTAGCGAGTGATACTGAAGCGAAACCGAAAAAGAAAACACGCGCACGTAAAAAAAAATCAGTCAAACCTTTGACGAGCATGGAATCGACAGCCAGTGCATCAGAAACCATGTTGCCGAAAACGACAACGCCACACGCGCCAGCGAATAAGGGGATTGAAGTTCGAATTTGGCCGGCTGAAGATTACACGCGGGTCACTTTAGAAAACGCGACTTTGTTAAACGCGAAACACTTTATGTTGCATGCGCCGGAACGTTTGGTGGTGGATTTGGACGATATGGTTTTGGGCGAGAACTTGAAAAATATGGTGGCGCAAATTTCTGCGCTCGATCCTTTTATTGAAAAGGTTCGTGTGGCGCAATATCAATCGCGCGTCGTACGTTTGGTGTTTGATCTCAAACAAAGCATCAATCCGCAAGTGTTTACACTCAAACCGGTGGCCGAATACGCGCATCGTTTGGTGTTTGATTTTTATCCCAAAAAAAGCACAATGGCGACGCGAATCAATTCTGACCAGCGCGCTAAAAAAACACTTGCCGCAGAGCCTGAGTCTAAAAATGAAACTCTTGCATCAGTTAATGCATCAAGCAATGCATCAACTCATCCCAGCGCAAGTAATGATGCTATGCGTAATGGCAGCGTAGCCAACTCACGACGCAAAAAAATCATCGTGATTGATCCAGGACATGGCGGCGAAGACCCCGGTGCTGTTGGCCCCAGCGGTACGCGTGAAAAAGATGTGGTGTTAAAAATAGCGCGACAGCTCAAACAAAAACTGGAGCAATTACCAGGTTACGACTTTACAGTTTTGTTGACGCGTGAATCTGATTATTTTGTGCCCTTGCATATTCGGGTGCAAAAAGCGCGACAAGCAAACGCCGATTGTTTTATTTCGATTCATGCGGATGCGTTTATTGAACCGCGCGCGCGCGGAGCCTCGGTGTTTGCTTTATCCGAAGGTGGCGCCAGTTCGACCGGAGCACGTTGGTTGGCGAAAAAAGAGAATGCAGCGGATTTGGTCGGTGGCGTCAATTTACAGGCGCGCAGTAAACATTTAGCCAATCTGTTGATGGATCTCACCACCAGTGCACAAATTCAAACCAGCTTGGTGCTGGGCAGCGGTGTATTGCGCGAATTAAGCAGCTTTGCGTCCTTGCACAGCAAACAGGTGGAACAAGCGGGTTTTGCGGTGTTAAAGGCACCGGATATCCCGTCTATCCTGATAGAGACAGGTTTTATCAGTAATCCAGAAGAAGAACAATTATTAAACAGCACGGGACATCAAGATAAATTGGCCACGGCCTTAAGTGCGTCCTTATCAAACTTTATCAGCAAACATTTAGCGTGAAGGCAGAGTGCGAGGTCGTCATTCGATCTATTGGGCACGCTGAGTTAGTGGCGGTGTATGAGATCGAACGAACAACGCAACAATTTCCGTGGACGCCAGCGCAGTTTGCCGACGCGTTAGCCGCGCAGTATTGGCTGTTGGGCGCATTTTCAAAAGACACTCAGACCTTATTGGGATTTTTGGTGGTGATGCCCGCTTATGATGAAGTGCAGATTTTAAATATTGCGGTTGCTGCCAGCGCGCAACAAAAAGGCGTGGCGCATCAACTGTGGCAGCATCTGATTCAAACACTGGCGCAGGCGGAACATCACATCATTCGTTCGGTATTGCTTGAAGTCGCGCTTAACAACACGATCGCAATCGCGCTGTACCAACGTTGGGGGTTTGAGTTAGTCGGACAACGACGCGCTTATTATCGGAACGCTACGCAGTCGATTGATGCGCACGTCATGCGGCATACCTTATCTAGGGTTCAGTTGGATAGTTCAAGTCCGCATGGCTGAAATAAAAAAAGGAATCCATTCTGTTGAATAGATTCCTTTTGTCGCCTTGAATTCCAGGTGATGTGGTTCAAGGCATTTTTTGGTAGGCCGTGCGTGACTCGAACACGCGACCAACGGATTAAAAGTCCGCTGCTCTACCGACTGAGCTAACGACCCAAAAATATAAAGAGGCGCGATTCTAGCGGATTTTTATTTGAAAAGCTAAACCTGCTGATTACCTCTAATCCATTGAGCCACAAACGGGTCAAATAATATGGGTGGCAATCGACTGTCGTGATGAGGCTTGCTTATCCAATAATCAGAATAAGCGATTGCAAACAGGAGGGGGCGACAAAGCTAGAATCGCCCCCTCATTTAATTACCTGAATTACGGTAATTACCCTAACCCTTGATTGAACTTCTGAAAGATTTTTTTATGTTGAAACAAATAAGTCATTTTCAAAATACCGTACTTAAAAGAACAGCTTCACGTGTGCGCCAAGCGCGCCAAGCGCGTCAAGTACGCCAAGCCGCCTTCACTTTAATTGAAATTATGGTGGTGATTATTATTTTGGGTGTGCTGGCCGCACTGGTGGTCCCCAAAATTTTGTCGCGTCCCGATGAGGCGCGTGTGACGGTCGCGCGTCAAGACATCGCGACAATTTTGAATGCTTTGAAACTGTATAAATTAGATAACTCGGTTTATCCAACGACAGAACAAGGCTTAGATGCTTTAGTGAAAGCGCCGACGCAGGGTGTGATTCCAAACAATTGGAAATCAGTTTTAGACAAAATTCCTAAAGATCCGTGGGGACGTCCGTATCTATATCAATATCCTGGAACTAAAGCTGAAATTGATATTTGGAGTTTGGGGGCAGATGGCCAAGCCGGCGGCAGTGGCGTTGATACTGATATTGGTTCGTGGAGTCTCTAAATTCTATTTTGCGTGATCGCCTTGCTATCACGAGATCTTTGGAACAAACTCTTTACCAGTCAAAAGTAAAGCCTCGACAACGGGGCTTTACTTTGATCGAAGTCTTGGTCGTCATCATTATTTTGGGTGTGTTGATTGGGACGGTCAGTTTGAGCATCGCGCCACAAGCGCAACGGCGTTATGAAAAAGAAGTGCAGGGTTTGCGGCAGTTATTTATTTTTGCCGAAGAAAATGCGCGTCAAACAGGACAGGCTTTGCGCTGGGTGAGTCAAGGGCAAGCGCCCACTCAATATCAATTTTTGCGTCGCGAAGTCAGCACTTCGGGCGTCGTGTCTTGGGTAGAAGTGGGAGTTGGCAAATTGGGTGATGTCTTGCGCCAACGCAAATATGAAGCGCCGCCACAAAAAATCAGCACGCGCACTTTCGTATCGAATGCGAATGCAGAATCCTCGGCATCGGCATCGTCCGCATCTGCACCAGTACCCCAAAATGCCAGTTCTCAGTCCATCGATCTGATGTTTTCAACTGAAGAAACCAACAGTCCTACGCAAATAGTGTTTGAATACTCAGAGGAGCGCATCGTCATGATCATTGATGGCTTGGGTGATTACCGTATCGTTCATGAAAAAAATGCGCCCTAATTTGCGACA
>JAVKMA010000332.1:0-5718 GCA_031538685.1 Burkholderiaceae bacterium
AAATCGGGCATTGATTGACGCTCTGGATTCAAAAATCGCTCAAACAACAATTGATATTTCAAAGGGTCCAAATCGGTAATCGATAAGACATAGGCAACCAAAGAACCGGCACCAGAGCCGCGTCCCGGACCAACTGGAATGCCATTTTTTTTACTCCATCCAATAAAGTCGGCGACGATTAAAAAATAACCCGCAAACTTCATTTTTGTAATCGTTTCACACTCAAACGCTAAACGCTCTTCGTAACGTGGCGTTTCAGCGGCGCGCGTTTTAGGGTCTGGATACAAAGTCTCTAAACGTCGCTTCAACCCCAGCTGCGCTTCTTGCACAAAAAAATCATTGACAGAAAATCCGTTGGGGGTTGGAAAGTCAGGCAGCTGCGGCTGTCCCAAGGTCAGCGTTAAATTGCAGCGCTTGGCGATTTCAACACTATTGCTAATCGCGCTGGGAATATCTGCGAACAAAGTCATCATCTGACTTTGCGTCATGAAGTATTGCGAATTCGTAAATACCCGCGCGCGTTTATTGTTGTTCAGCAGCTCGCCTTGAGCGATACACACCCGCGCTTCATGCGCGCGAAAATCATCGGGGGCAATAAATTGAATCGGATGCGTCGCCACCACCGGTACTTGATGTTGTTGCGCCAGCGGCAGCACCGCCGCAAGATACGCCGCTTCGTCCGCAGCACCGGCGCGTTGTAGTTCTACATAAAAGCGATTTGGAAAGGCCGCCGTCCAACGCTGCAAGGCGCGCTCGGCGTCCTTGTGGCGACCATCTACCAGCGCGCACCCGATTTCACCTGATTGCGCACCTGACAAGGCGATCAAACCCTGCGCTTGGGCAAACCAAGAAAACTCCACAATGGCGCGGCCGTGTTCTTGATTCGTCAACCACGCGCGCGACAGCAAAGAATTAATCGACTGATAACCTTGATTATTTTGTACCAGCAGCAAAGCCCGCGTCACGCGCTGGTCTTCACTGCGCACCCACACGTCCGCACCAATAATCGGTTTAATCCCTTGCTTTAACGCGCCCGAATAAAACTTCACCGTCGCAAATAAATTCGACAAGTCGCTAATGCCCAAAGCGCCCTGTTGATCCGCCGCTGCCGCGGCAATCAAATCAGGGATGCGCACGATTCCATCAACAACACTGAATTCAGTATGAACGCGTAAATGGACAAAAAAAGGTTGTGGCATAAAATGACCAAAATAAAAACAAAGTGCTCGGTTGGTGGATGCTCAAACTTATTTGTCTTCGCCCAGGAAGGCATCCAAACTAAAGCGTCCAGGGCCAATAATCATCAGCAATTGAAACGCACCCAAAATAATCAGGTTCTTGATAAAGTGCAAAAACTGTCCCGCGTGGCTTGGGTTATGAATCACAAAAGTCACTGGCAAAAACCAGATAAACAAGGCCAGCGACGCGATCCGCAATTTAAAGCCGGACAGAATTGCCAAGCCCGCAACCAGTTCTATCGTCGCGGTCAGACTGATCCACAGCATCGCTTGCGTAAACTGCGCCAACAAGGCCGTGTACGCATCCACGTTAATCAATTTCTCGGCGCCTGAAACGATAAACGCGCCACCAATTAACACGCGCCCAATCAATAATTGCATATCTCGCGTTTGTTGCGCGAGGGCCGATTCTTGGGGTTGCTGATGCGGCGGCTGATGCGGCGACTGATCATGTAAAGTCGGTATAAAAGACATCTTCCATTCTCTCCACTAATAAAGGGCGCTTCTATAAATTCGTTAGGCGTCTGATGTTGAAAGACTCGCATCACTCGAATCATTCACATTATTCGCAAACGCAAGGGCGCGATTGTAAAGAGCATTTTTACGCGCGCCGGTAATTTGCGCGCTCAATCGCACCGCTTGGGCTAGCGGCAACTCTGCCATTAAACACTGCAGCACTTTATCGTCAAGTTGCGCCGGCTGTTCTGGCGCGCTTAAGCGCAATAAAACCACGAACTCGCCACGCTCGGGAATCAGCGACAAATCCGTCAGTTCACCCAAAGTGCTGCGATGTACCGTTTCAAATTGTTTCGTTAACTCGCGCGCCAAAACAATCGCCGTATGCGCGGGAAAAACTTCTTGCGCCGCGCCAATCAGTGCATGGATGCGATGCGGTGCTTCAAACGCGATCAATATCCCAACAAAATTTTGATAGTGTTTGAGCGCCTCTAGACGCGCATTTTTACTGGCGGGCAAAAATCCGATAAAGCAACTGGCCGCAGCTTCCCAGCCACAAATTGATAACGCGCTCACCATTGCGCTGGCCCCGGGCAATGGAATCACCGCATAACCGGCCGCGCCGGCCGCCGACACCAATCGGCTGCCCGGATCTGAAATCGCAGGCGTTCCGGCGTCGCTCAACAAGGCCACGCGTGAGCCACGCGCCAAATGTTGCAATACCTCAGCTAAGGCTTCCTCTTCATTATGTTGATGCACACTTACATACTGAAACTGCGTCACGTCAAATCCGTATTGACGCAGCAGATGCCGCGTTGTGCGCGTATCTTCACAGGCTAAAACCTGACACTGCCCCAGCGTCCACAATGCGCGCACTGAAATATCCGCTAAATTACCAATGGGTGTTGCGACCACAAACAACGCCCCTTTAGGATAATGTTGGTCTTTGACCAGTTGGGCAAAATCAGCGGATGGCGGGAACATAGTGGTCAGTAAATGTATGGCTTAGATTATCGGGGAACACTTATGAATCTCATATCAAGGCGTCATTGGCGCGCTATTTTGAAATTAGTGAAATTAGTCAAACTGGTCAACCATGTTAAGCGTTTGTGGACTTGGGCATGGACACGGGCTTGGGCGCGACACCACGATCCACGCGTCACATCAAGCGTCACATCAAGCGCGACATCAAACGCCAGACGGCGCAGCACGGCGGCACAGCACGCGGGGGATCTTGCCGAAAATCGCGCGCTGGCACATTTACAAAAATCAGGACTCCGTTTATTAACGCGCAACTATCGCTGTCGTTACGGCGAAATTGATTTGATTATGCAAGCGCAACAAACAATTGTATTTGTCGAGGTTCGCGCACGATCGCGCAACACTTTTGGCGGCGCAGCGGCAAGTGTCACTTGGGCCAAACAAAAACGGCTCTGGCGCACCGCCCAGCATTATCTCAGCACCCAGCGACTACAAGCGGCGTGTCGTTTTGACGTGGTTGCGTTTGAGGGCGAGGCGCTCATTTGGTTGACCGATACAATACGCCTTTGATCCTTGCTGCAAACCTCATTAAACAATCCCTTCTATTTTTCTATTGATCATGACCTCTACTCGCGAAATCATTCAAACCACCATCACCGAAAACCCTGTTGTCTTGTACATGAAAGGTTCGGCCGACTTTCCCCAATGCGGCTTTTCGGGCCGCGCAGTACAAATTTTACGAAACTGCGGCGTCGCGCAATTTAAAACCATTGACGTCTTGGCGGACGCGGATGTTCGCCAAGGCATTAAAGATTTTTCAAATTGGCCCACCATTCCTCAACTGTATGTCAAAGGCCAATTCATCGGCGGATCTGACATCATGAGCGAAATGTTTACTTCCGGTGAATTGCGCACTTTATTAGCCGATCTGAAAACCGCGTGAATACCGGCGTGACGCCGTCAAATCTTGTCGTTGGGATTACCGGCGCAACGGGTGCGCTGTATGCCTTGCGCATCTTACAAGTGTTGCGCAGTCTGACCGACCAAGGCGCACCTCGCTTCCGCGTGCATGTGGTGATCTCTAAAGCCGGTTTAATCAGTTGTCAGCACGAACTGGGAATCAGTCGACGCGCGCTATTGGACTGGGCCGATGAGAGCTACGGCATCGACGACATCACCGCACCGATTGCCAGTGGCTCGTTTCCCGTTGCCGCGATGGTGATTGCACCCTGTTCGATGAAAACCCTCGCCTCAGTCGCACTGGGACTGTCGGACAATTTAATCGCGCGCGCCGCAGATGTCATGTTAAAAGAGCGTCGCAAATTGGTATTGATGACGCGCGAAACACCGCTCAACAATGCCCATCTCAAAAACATGTTAGCCGTCAGCGAAATGGGCGGCATCATTTCTCCGCCAATGCCCAGCTTTTATCATCACCCCTCGGACATTGCCCAAATCGTTGACCACAGCGTTGGGCGCGCGCTGGCACAAATGGGGATAGACACCGATTTAGCGCCACCGTGGCGCGGCCTAAACCCTGCTTAAGCCCTTCTTAAATCGACTTTTCGCACCCAACATCCTCTATGTCATTTAACCTCGGCTTATTTGTCATCTTGGTTTTAGTCGTGTTGTCTGCGCTGTTTTCAATGAGTGAAACGGCGATGACCGCCGCGCGTCGACATCGCGTCAGCGCGCTCGCACAACAGGGCAATCGCAACGCGCAAAAAATGTTATGGTTAATGGATCACCTCGACCAATTGTTGGCGGTGATTTTGATCAGTAATACCCTGGTGAATGCGATGCTCACCACGCTGATTACCGCGATGGCGATTGATGCTTTTGGCAACGATGATTGGGTCATCAGTGTGACCACGGGCTGCGTCGCTTTTTTGTTAATCGTGTTTGCTGAAATCACGCCTAAATATCTAGGCGCGCTGTTTCCTGAACGCATTGCGATTCCGGCCAGTGGGTTTTTACGCTATTACACGACGCTGGCTTTACCGGCGACATGGTTTGTGAATTTATTTGTACGCGGTTTGTTGCGCTTAATGCGCATTCAGATCACCGAACAATCCGAAGCAGCACGTATTTCCTCTGATGAATTGCGCGCATTACTGCAAACTGGCAGCACCACCGCACACCATAAACTGTTACTCAATACTTTGGATTTAGAGTCTTTGCGTATCAGCGCGCTGATGAAAAGTCGCACGCACATCGAGGCCCTTGATTTAAGCGAAGACATGGCCAGCTTGCGCCAACACATCAGCACCGCGCATCACAACAGTTTGCTCGTGTATGAAAACGATATGCGCTCGGTCATCGGTATTTTGCACGTGCGCAAAGCCATTCATATTTTGATCGACCCCGATGCGCAAGTGGCTGATTTGCGCGCGATCATCAGTCCGGGTTATTTTGTGTTGCAAAATACACCGGTACTCGTACAGCTGCACGCGTTTCAAGAAGCACAAGAGCGTTTGGGCTTGGTCATTGATGAATACGGCACAGTACGCGGCCTAATCACTATCGATGATATTTTGGAAGAAGTGGTCGGACAATTCACCACCTCGTTCACCGACGCCGGCACTTACGATTTGAAATGGGATCACGATGGCGAATGCGTTTTAGATGCCAACATCAGCGTGCGCAAAGTCAATAAACGCCTGGGTTTACACTTGCCCACCCGCGCAGGCAATACCTTAAACGGGTTGGTCAGCCACTATTTACAAGATTTGCCCGACAATCCAGTATCCTTGAAAATTAATGGCTTTATCATTGAGGTTGTACAGGTTCAACCGCAGGGTATCAAAACCGTGCGCTTGTTCAAACCAGCGTCTAAAAATAAATGACGGTCGACGTAATATCAACAACAACACCACATCACGCTATAAAACCCGATCAATATTTCTTTAGGGCACTTCTATCAATTCATTTTTGCGGCGAATTGCTTTGTTGCGCAGTACGCGAAATCCTCACGTACTGTATGTACGCTCCGGTTTCTGTGTGCTGTGCGCCTCGCACTTCATCCGCACATTCTGTATTTATA
>JAVKMA010000333.1:0-6674 GCA_031538685.1 Burkholderiaceae bacterium
ACGCAATATTCAAAAGATTTAGAAATTGTGATGCGCGTGTATTTTGAAAAACCGCGTACTACCGTGGGGTGGAAGGGTTTGATTAATGATCCTGATTTAAACGGCAGTTTTCAAATCAATAAAGGCTTACGTACCGCGCGCAAATTGTTGCTCGATTTAGCTGAAATGGGTGTTCCCGCAGGAACAGAGTTTTTAGATGTGATCAGCCCGCAATATTTTGCTGATTTCGTGAGCTGGGGCGCTATTGGTGCGCGTACGACCGAGTCGCAAGTGCATCGTGAATTAGCCTCGGGAATGTCCTGTCCAATCGGTTTCAAAAACGGCACTAATGGTGATGTGCAAATCGCTTTAGATGCGATTAAAGCAGCATCGCAACCGCATCATTTTTTATCGGTGACCAAGGGTGGTTATTCAGGCATTTTCTCGACAACCGGTAATCAAGATTGTCATTTAATTTTACGTGGTGGAAAAGCACCTAATTACGATCGACAAAGCGTCCAGTCATATTACGCAGAAATGAAGGCGAATAAATTAACGCCTCAATTAATGATCGATATGTCGCATGGAAACAGCCAAAAAAATCCGGCCAATCAAAAGCAAGTGTGCGCTGCAGTGGCGCAGCAAATGGCTGGGGGTGATAAAGGTATTGTGGGTGTGATGATTGAATCGCATCTCAAATTTGGTCGTCAAGATATTGTTGAAGGACAGCTCTTGGAGTACGGACTTTCAATCACCGATGCGTGCTTGGATTGGGAGAGTAGCGCGCAGTTGTTAGAAATTTTAGCGCAGGCGGTAAGAGCGCGTCGTACTGGGTGAATCCTGGCAAAACAAGGCTTCACCGGCAAATACTTAATGTAAAATAAAGAAAAGCAGACTATCCCATTGATATTATTCAAATTATATAATCAGCAGCCTCATATATAATGGGTGTTATTTCGAGTGGGGTTAGATGTATTTACCGATAAAGGAGAAAAAAATGTTCGATGACGATTTTGAGATGCCTGTATTTCCCCAAACTGCCGCTGAAAAACTGAAAGAGGTGCCATTGTTTTTTTTGTCGTGTCAATATCCAGAAGATGCTTATTACGCTCAGCTTTGCGAGCAAGCTATTCTTGAGATATGGCGTTTCAATTTGATAAAACCGCTTTCTGATCAGGTGATCGAATCCAATCAAGATGATGATTTAATCGTATCAGAGGTTCGAACAAAAGTACTTCTAGATTCGCATATGACAGTTGTTTTGCTGGGACGTAATACATGGCGAACTTATCAAACCGATTGGGTTTTAGCCGCATCTATGAGCGGAGACCCTACGCAACGATCAGGTGTTGTGGGTTTAATTTTACCGACACATCCAGACTTTCATAAATTGACTTATAACAGTGCCTTATTGCCACCACGGATGGCAGACAATATGGCAAACGATTATGTTGTTTTACGCAAATGGTCCGATAACCTAGAGGAATTACAAAGCTACTCCGCGGACGCCGCGACTCGTAGAGATCAAATCTCACCTAAAAATGATCGTAAATTGCTCAGAGAAAACTCGACAGGCGAATTCTGGGGATTAAATTAGAGTCGTAAAGATAGGTATTTCTTGAATTTGTGGCACCAAGATATTGATTCGCCAAAATATTTTGAATCCCATGGCACTGGGGACGTCAAAAGTGGCGCGGAAACCGCGAAAAAGGCAAGCATGTACCTAGAATTTATCGAAATAAAGATCAAAATCGTAAATTTAAGCGAAAGAGTTATTAAATTGTTGTAATAACCCATCATCTCATCACTTATGCTATTTAAACAGTTGATAGTGATGGTTTGATGGGTTTTTCTTTGATACTATCTGCTGTCGAGTTGGTTATTGAACCGATGAACGGCGTCTGAAGGTCTCTTAAAGTAGCGATCTGACGTTGTTTTTAAATGGTTTTTTATCTTTAGTTTTTTATTGCAAGGTTTTTATATGAAACAAATACACGCGCAAAAATTTTGTTCCTCAATGGTTTGTTCCCTAATTGCTAAGGCGCGGGGGGGCTTAGGCTCACTCAGACATTCGGAAGATGATTTGGTTGTAATTAAAACCGAAGTAATTAAACCTAGAGCAATTAAAACCATGGCGATAAAAACTGCGTGGGAGGGCTTAAGCTCATTCAGACGTTCAAAATTGTTGTTCAAAGGTTTGCTCAGTGGCGTGTTGCTCAGTGCATCCTTGGGTTTTGCGGTATCGGGAACGGCTTATGCGGCGGTGGTGGTTAAATCGATCAAAGTGACCGATGCGGCGAAGCCGGCTTTTGATAATGAGGCCAGTAGCGCAAAGGATTTTTTAGCGGGTAAAGTAAAGGTAACTTATGGATATCAGCGTTCATTTAATCCTGGTTGGCCGATTGCGGTAGACAAGAGTTTGAAGGTTAGTTATTCAAGTAGTAATCCTGCGGTTGCGGCGGTTGATCCGACGACTGGTGCGGTGACTTTGAAGGGAGTGGATGTCGCGGGGGCGACGGTATTGACTTATCGTGTAGAGGGTACCGATAAATTGAGCCCCTATAGTGCGAGTGCGAATTTAACGGTTAACAAGGCTAAGCCAGTGTTGTCTTGGCCGACGGGTGGGAATATTTCAGGTAGCGCGCCAAATTACGCGATGCGTTCACCAACGAATACGGCGGGTTTTTTATTGACGCCGGTATCGACAACGAGTCTGGACTATGCGGGTGCGACGACTGATGCTGCGGGCGTGGTGACCTTGTCGCCGTCTGCGGGTGTCGATCCTGGTGCCGCATTAGTGAACTATGCGATTGATGTCACTGCGCCTAATACGGCAAATGCGAGCTTATCGGGTACGACTTTAAAGCTTCCTCAGAAGGGTGAAGTGACGATTAAAGTCAGCCAAGGCGCTTTGGGCAACTATGCGGAAGCGGATCCGGTGACTTTAAAAGTGACGGCGACGGGGGTGTCGATCGCATTGAATGCGAATTTTGATACGACTAAAGGTGTGTCGGTATCGACGTCGGGGTTTTATTATGCACCAGTAGTTGCTTCGAAACCTGGGACCTCGATTTTTAGTTTAAGTCGGGCGGTTGATGCAAGTGGATTTCCTTTTGCAGGTGTGCCATCTGGTTTGAGTACTGCGGCTGATGGTTCGGGGCAGGCGAGCAGTACTAAATTTAGTTTGTTTAGTGCGACAGCGCCCCTGGGTTCTACGGGGGTGACTTACAGTATTACACCGGCCTTGAGTGCGGATTTAGCTCGGGTTTTGTCGTTTGATTCTGCTACGGGTGAATTTACTTTATTGCCCACAGATTTATACCCAAGCGTGACGAGTGATGTCTTGGGTTCTCGGGGTTTGGCTACGGCTAACTATAGAGTGACGGCGACCAACAAGTCTGATGCTAGTGATAGTGATTCTATTAATTTCCCAATTTCAGTATTAGGGGCGCGTTATAACGTACAAAGAGTAGGTGCGACTGCGAGTACGATTCCTTCTCAGCCTGATTATTCTGAGGGGCAGGCTAACGGTATGGCTGAAACGCGGGTTCGTTATATTTTTGAAGCAGGTACGGCGGTCACCTTGCAGCCGATTCAAGGTCTTGCTGGTGTGGCACCGTATACGTATAGCCTATTGAGATCGACGGGTTCAGACGGCAGTGCCAACGCCATTTTTACGCCATTTAGCGTGCCTGGTTTGACCTTAGATGCGAATACCGGGGTGATGACGGGGGCCTTTCCTACCGCTAATTTTTCTCAAACGGCGCTGGCTGCAGAGATGACTTTAGATAGTGATGCGCCAGGTCCTTATTACTCTGCCGGAATTGGGGCGCTGTATATGGTGGTGACCGATGCGGTGGGTGTTAAGCGTTATGTCGCAGTGACTATACGGGTGAATGCACCTCCAGGTGGACTTTATCAGGCTTTAGCGCCACAAGCTAAGGCGGGCGGACCTTTAGCGGTGAGGGTCTTGCAAGGTCAAGTGAATGGGGTGCGCGGGCGTCTTTTATCGGTGACGCCCATTAGCGTCACGGGTGGGAGCGCGCCATATGTTTACCGGTTAACTGGCTGTGTGTTACCGGCCAGTAACCTAAATTTAGATAGTTTGACCGGCGTGCTGTCGGGAACGCCCTTAGAGGCAACGAGTGCAGTCTTGTCCTGTGGTGTTTTGGTGACAGACGCCAGGGGCGGCAATGTTACGGCGAATTTTAATTTATCGATTTCCAATTCTTTCTTAGAGCTGAGTTCTAGGAGGGTGGTGGTGGGTTCTGATGTGGCTTTAAGTGGTGGACAGTTGGCCATCTGTGCGGATCGGAGCTTATTACGGGGTACGCGAGATATTGATTTGGCTCATATGAAAGTTTTGCCGACAGTATCTGGTGGAACGGCCTTCCCTGCCTCCTTACGAATTAGCGCCTCAGATTCAGGGGCCGATATTTGTATAACGGGGCGGGCGCCTAATTTGACATTACCTAAAACGAATTACACGCTATCTGCGGTCTGGGGGCGCCCTGCAATCACGAGAACCTTAAGCTTTAATTTAGAAGTGAGTAGGCCTTGGGGCGTTTCGTTATCGCAAAGCACGGTGGAGTTAGACGCCGGTCAAACGGCGGGTTTGCCCATTAGTAATTTAATTATGGTGACAGGCGGAAGAGCGCCCTACAATCTGACTGTGAAACAGACCGATGCGGCGCAAACACCGATTGCTGATTTAGGTCTAAATTTGGTGGCCGGCGCTGATGGTCAGTCATGGAATTTAACGAGTCTTGATGGCGCCAAACAGGCGGGTACGTATGTTTATCAAGTTCGGGTGACTGACGCTGATGGTACGGTGGTGACTGGGGCTGATGCTTTGGCGGTTAAAGTGGGATCGTCTTTTGTGCAATTGGGAGGTGGAACTCATGCGCTCATTGATAAGTCGGCCTATAGTTCGCGTGCACTGTTCACGATGAGTGGAGGTACGCCTGCTTATACCTATGCGTTCAGGAATTCAGCTGATGCGACTTGGTTTACTGACCGAGGTTTTGTGGTGAATTTAAGTGTCAGTCCGCCGACGATTTCGGCGACGGCTAATGTGGCACACATGCTGGCTGGAGACAGCTTCCCCCGAGCAGTGGTGGTTAACGCGACCGATAAAATCGGTGTGGTGGTGCCTGTGACGGTGAATGTGACGGTTAATCCTGGCTTGGCTTTATCAACGGATTATGGACAGCTGACCCCTTTAAGAGGTGAAGTCGGTGCTAACTGGGCCGCTACACCCTTATTAACAATGGCTGCAGTTGATGGTTTAAATAGCGTGACTCAGGGCTGGGTTGCGGTCGCTCCTTCGACTGTCGCGACACCGCCAAACAGTTTAGTTCGATTAAATGGTTTAGTTGTTTCAGATGCTTCTGCGCCCACTGCGGCGGGTAGTTTTGGGCCTTATCGTTACCGAGTATCCGCCAGAGACAGTGACGGTAACCCGGTTACGGCTAGCGTGGATGTTTACTTCCAAGTCAATCCGGCTTTGGCAGGTGGAAGCTTGGCAACAGTGGCATCACCAGCGGGTTTACAAATTGGTAAATCGATGAGTAGCACTCCCTTGACAGTGAGTGGAGGTGTTGCACCTATTACGTATACACTGAATACTGCTTTGCCTTCGGGTTTAAGTATTAACGCCGCTAGCGGTGAAATCAGTGGTAGTCCGACAGTGGCGATCGACCCTGCACGAGTATTTACGGTAACTGCGACCGATAGTCTTAATAAGACAGTGACTCAAACCTTTAGTTTACGGATTGCCGGGAATGTATCATTAACCCTGCGAGATGCCAGCAAAATCCTGACACAAAATGCGGTGGTTGCTCCGGGTTCATATATTCCTTTTGTGGTCACCAGCGGTACTGGGGTGGGGCCATTTACTTATCAAGTCCTGAGTCCGCCGAGTTTACCTAGCGGTTTGGGTGTTAATGCAGATGGTTCAATTTCTGGGATAGCAAACGTCTTAAGTCCTTTGACCGCATATACGATGAAGGTGACCGACACGAATAACAATACGTCGGCGCAACAAAACTTTAACTTATCGGTATCCAGCGGCTTAAGCGCGACTAAAACTTCAGATGTGTATGTGACGGTAGGGACTCCTAAGACGGTGACTCCGATTACATTGGGTGGTGGTACTGCGCCTTATACCTATGCGATTACCCCTGCCTTGGATGCTGGGGTGAGCTTTAATACATCGACTGGTGTGTTGACGGCGAATCCGACGAGCGATACGGGTGCTCCTAAAACCTATACGGTAACGGCAACTGACGCGAATGGTGCGACGGCCAGTGCGAGCTTTAGCTATGATGATTTCCCAGCGGCGACGGCGACGGCTGCGACACCGAATAAAGGTTTGACGCAAGGTTCGGGCGCGGGATTACCGTTTACGCCGGTGACCGTTAGTGCTGACGCGGGTCCGTTTACGTATGCATTGAAAGATGGTGCGGGAGTGACCGCGGGAGTATTGCCAACGGGATTGAGCTTTAATACGAGTACGGGTGAAGTGAGTGGAACGCCGAGCGCGTCGTTCCCAAGCACGGCTTATAAGGTCGTGGTGACGGATCCCCGTGGTGCGGTGACAAGTGCAAAC
The DNA here is from genome assembly GCA_031538685.1 of Burkholderiaceae bacterium. Taxonomy (GTDB): domain Bacteria; phylum Pseudomonadota; class Gammaproteobacteria; order Burkholderiales; family Burkholderiaceae; genus JAVKLU01. The sequence goes on from JAVKMA010000333.1 coordinate 6,590, forward strand.
TTTAGCTTGGGTGTTGCGGGTGGTTTGAGCGCGACTAAAACTTCAGATGTGAATGTGACGGTAGGGACTCCTAAGACGGTGACGC
>JAVKMA010000334.1:0-2905 GCA_031538685.1 Burkholderiaceae bacterium
TGAGACGGTCGTTCGATCGGTTGGGCAATCGAGTAATAAAAATTTTGTTTTGGATTCGCGTGTTACCGGCAATATCACTTTAAATTTAGATAAGCCCGTTGCGCCTTTGCAGGCCTTGCAGGCCTTGCAGGCAGCCTTACGCACCAAAGGTTTTGCGATGGTCGAAGCGGATGGTTTGGTGCGTGTCGTACCCGAAAGTGAAGCCAAGCTCCTAGGTGGAAAAGTGCAGGCAGGGCGCTCAGGTAATTTGGGCAATTTAATCGTGACCCAAATTGTTAAGTTGAAGTATGAGACAGCAGAAAGTCTCTTGCCTATCTTGCGCCCCTTAATTTCGCCAAACAATATGATTAGCGCTTATCCCAGCAATAACAGCTTGGTCATCACCGATTACGCTGACAACATTAAGCGTATCGAGCGAATTATTGAAACCATTGATATTGCCGACGGTGGTGGTTTTGATGTAGTGGTGGCAAAAAATGCGACCGCGTTAGAAATTGCCAATACCTTAACGCGCTTGCTTGATACCGGATCCGCTGATCTTGCCCAGCGTGTAGTGGTAGTGGCAGAGCCGCGTACTAATTCAATTTTACTGCGGGCGCGCAATCCTTCGCGCTTAAAAACGGCGCGCCAATTGTTGGATAAATTGGATTTACCAGATAACTCACAAACTCGAATTCACGTGTTTGCTTTGAAAAACGCTGACGCAGTGAAATTGGCAGAAACTTTGCGTGCGGTGGCGAGTTCTGAAACCGCGCTGGTTTCGGGCGCTGATAAACAAGCCCAAGCGGCGGCGGTGAGCGGGGGTGGTACTGGGCCAAAAGTATCGATTCAAGCCTATGCGGCATCCAATACTTTGGTGATTACTGCGCCCGATTTGATGTTCAATAATTTGCGAGAAATCATTGAAAAATTGGATGTACGGCGTGCGCAGGTGTATGTCGAAGCCCTGATTGTTGAAATCAACGCGGATAAAGCCAGCGAGTTAGGGGTTCAGTGGATGACGGGGGCTAATGGCAGTACACCTTATGTTTTAGGTACGAATTTTAATGCTGGTGGCTCGAATATTTTAAGTTTAGCGGCGGGCGCTGCGATACCAAATGTGGGGCTTAATTTGGGTTTAGGATCAACGGTTGATGGCAAGTTAGCGCTGACGACTTTGGCGCGAGCATTGGCGACCGAAACCAAAGCCAATGTCCTGTCAACCCCGACTTTGCTGACTTTGGATAATGAAGAAGCCAAAATTATCGTCGGACAAAATGTCCCCTTTGTGACCGGTCAATACGCTCAAGCCGCAGGCGCGACGAGCGCATCACCGTTCCAAACCATTGAGCGCAAGGATGTCGGTTTAACTTTGAAAATCAAACCACAAATTGGTGAAGATGGCGCGGTCAAATTGACGATTTATCAAGAGGCCTCGTCGGTACAAAATTCAGCCAATGCCAGTGCGGGCTTGATTACCAATAAGCGTTCTTTGGACAGTAGTGTGATTGTGGATGATGGGCAAATTGTTGCTTTGGGTGGTTTGATTTCTGATACGGTTTCGGAAACGGTGCAAAAAGTGCCTTGGTTAGGTGATATCCCTTATTTGGGCGCACTGTTTCGCTATCGAACGACTGGGCATAGCAAAACGAATTTGATGATTTTCTTGCGCCCGACCGTGATTCGTGAGGGTAAAGATTTAAACCGTTTGACGAATAATCGTTATAACCAAATCAAAACTAATTTTGAAAATGAGGGGGGGGGGCTTTCCTTGCCCAAATTGCCCGAGCTCGAGCTCTCTACTAATTTACGTGACAATGCTTTATTACCGCCATTAAAACAAAGTCCGCGTAAACTTGCCCCAAAATAGTGCGTCAAGAAGTGCTGTATCAGGACGCATTTTTCAAAAAATGTATTTATTAAGGTGAATGTGTCAACTTCTGTTATTTCAACCCGTAACGCCGCCATCGCGGCAACACCAGACGCGGTAACGCCAGAATTGGTCGGTGCGCCAATCTCTCAAACCCCCTCTGCCGAAGCTTTATCGTGTGTGCCTGTGGCGTTTGCGCGCCGTTATCAAGTACTGCCTTTGGCGCGTGACTATCAATTATCGGTGGCGGTGACTGCCAAAACACCGGTGTTGGCGATTTCTGAATTGTCGCGCAGTTTTGGCGCTTTAGATATACAACAATGGGATGAGGAACAATTGTTGCGTGCACTTGATGGCGCGTATACCCAGTCGTTTTCGCCGACAGAATGCGGCGACGTCGCTGATGCCTTTTATAACGATTTGGATTTGTCTAAGTTGATTCAAGATATTCCTGAAATTGAAGATTTACAAGATAGTACCGATTCAGCGCCGATTATTCGCATGATTAACATGCTGTTTCGACAAGCGCGTCGTGATGGTGCATCGGATATTCATATCGAACCATTTGAACAAATTTCGTTTGTTCGTTTTCGCGTTGATGGTACTTTGCGCGACATCGTTAAACCACGAAAATCATTGCATGCGGCGCTGATTTCTCGAATCAAAATCATGGCGCAATTGGATATTGCTGAAAAACGCCTTCCTCAAGATGGGCGTATCAGTATCAAAATTGCCGGACGTCCGATTGATGTGCGGGTCTCAACGCTACCGACAGGGCATGGTGAGCGTGCGGTGTTGCGTTTATTGGATAAAGACAGCGGCTCTTTAGATCTTGAACGTTTGGGAATGAACTCAGTCATGTTGGCGCGTTTTCGTGAACTGATCAATTTGCCACATGGCATTGTTTTGGTCACTGGGCCAACAGGGTCGGGAAAAACGACGACTTTGTATGCCGGCTTGTCGCATATGGATGCGAGTCGCACCAATATCATGACGGTTGAAGACCCGATTGAATATGATTTAGAAGGCGTTGGGCAAACACAAATCAATAATAAA
>JAVKMA010000335.1:0-2223 GCA_031538685.1 Burkholderiaceae bacterium
ATTTTGTGCGATGCGCTTACTTTTGTCGAACGTTTTAAACCGCAATTGGTGATTGATATTGCGACTTTGACTGGTGCTTGTGTGGTGGCTTTGGGACATCACCATTCAGGGATGTTTACGCGTGATGATGCGGCGCATAACGCGATTGCCGATGCGCTGATCGCAGCCGGTAAAGCCAGCCAAGACACGGTATGGCGTATGCCTTTGGATGAGGCTTATCAAAAACAATTGGATTCTAATTTTGCCGACATCGCCAATATTGGTGGCATGCCTGCGGGCAGTGTGACGGCGGCGTGTTTTCTCGCGCGCTTCACCAAAAATTATCCGTGGGTACATTTAGATATTGCAGGCACGGCGTGGAATTCGGGCAAAGATAAAGGTGCAACGGGGCGTCCGGTGCGCTTGCTGATTGAATTTTTGCGTCAACGTGTCGCGTAACGTGAGTCATGTGAGCCAAGTGAGCCAAGTGAGCCAAGTGAGCAAAATATCAAGGCAATATTTTTAGAAATTTTGGTATTTTTTCATTGAGTTTTCTCATGAAATGTTTTCATCGTGTTTTTTCATGGGGCGCAATGATTCTTCAGTGCGACTGAAAACATCCCCCGATATGTCGAGTCATTTACTTAGGATCATTTATTTTGGGTCATTCTGTGAATCCTCAAGAAAAACTCGATCTTGATTTATCGGTGTTGCCACTGCATAGCGTTGTCGTCCTTGGTTTTAGCGGCGGTGCAGACTCGGTCGTTTTACTTCATGCTCTGGGTCAACAACGGCCCGATCTGACCATACACGCTGCGCACATTCAACATATCGAGCCCGATCTCGCCCCCGATAGCGCCGCAGTGTTGGCGTTTTGTCAAAAAATTTGTCGTCAATGGAATTGCACTTTGCATGTTAAAACAGGCCGAGTGGATCGCTCCGACGGGCGTGGTTTGGAAGCTGCGGCGCGTGATCAGCGTTATCAATTTTGGCAAGAGCTGTGTGAAAAATATGCGGCTGCGGCTTTGATTTTGGGCCACCACGCGGACGACGCCAGTGAAACCGTATTGTTGAATATTTTTCGTGGCAGTGGGGTTAAAGGTTTAAATGGTTTGCGCGTGTTAACGCCCTGGCAAGGACATTTGTTGATCCGACCTTTGTTGAATTATCGGCGCGCGCATCTTCGGGCGTATGCGGCGGCGCATGATTTAGATTGGTTGGAAGATTCGTTCAATCAGGATTTACGGTTTAGTCGTAATTTTGTGCGCCACAAAATATTGCCCAACATTCGCCAGCATTGGCCCGAGCTTGATGACTCCTTAATTCGCTTGTCGTATCACGCGCAAGAGGCGCAAGAAATTCTGGACGAAGTCGCGCAATCGGATTGGCGCAGTACACAAGATACTGATTCACAAAATAGTGATCAGCATGGCCAAAATTTGCGAATTGCGCCGACGCTATCGCCGGCCCGACAAAAAAATTTACTGCGCTACTGGTTACATACGCATCATATTTTGGTGCCGCCGCATCGGACTTTGAATCAATGGATTGAACAAATTCGTGTCGCAAATGCCGCACCGTATCCGGATGATGATCGTCATACGCGTTGGGTGTTGGGCGAATATGTCCTTTATTACTGGCGTCACAGAATCTGGCTGACTCGATCAAACACAACTCCCCGTCCGTCAAGACATCAGAAAGCGATACACGCGCTACAAACAATACAAACAGCCGGTGATTTTTTTGAACCGACAATGTTTGATGCAACAATGTTTAATGCAACAGCGGGATTGTTATCGGACGATTGTGTCGAGGTTATCGCGCCGATTAAATGGACGGGCGAGCCAGTCTTTTGGATGCCGCAGCAACAATGGATTAGTTTGACGCCGATAGATGTGTGGCAAAAATTGGGCGCTATTCATATTCGTACGCGCGCGCCTGGTGATCGCTTACGCACGCATCCGCGCCAGCCGCGCCGCGATTTGAAGTATTTATTTCAACAACAGGGCATTCCACCGTGGCAACGGCATCACTATCCGGTAGTAGTGAATGCCAGTAATGAGGTTTTGGCCTTGCCCAATATTGCCGTAGCGGCAGAATTGTGGCCCAGTGCCAGCGCGGTGATGAATCAGGTTTCTAGCGTTTTTAGAAAATGAGTGCGGCGGCTAGATAGGCGCGAGCGTTATGTCATCTATAGATTTGATCGTGCCAAATTATGGGCGTTTTCAGACGAGATTCGCAAGC
>JAVKMA010000336.1:0-8238 GCA_031538685.1 Burkholderiaceae bacterium
TCTGTCTACCGAAGAGCGCAATATTTTTCTTTTTCTAAGCGCAAAAGAAAAAACCTTACGCGCTCGTTATTCCCATTCATCGAAATTCGAACTACCTAAAAAATAACACTATGTCCTCATATTTAATCGGCTTTCACGCCATCCGCGCCCGCATGAAATCTGCGCCACAGTCCATTGAACAAATTTGGTTGAAAGAACAACGCAAGGACAAACGTACACAAGAATTACTTGGTGAAATCAATGCAAAAAAAATTCAACTGAGTCGTCTTGATAACGCGGCATTCGCCCTGCGTCTGACGCAATGTTCACTTGATGAAGACAGCTCACATCAAGGCATCATCGCTGCGGTAGCACCCTTGGCACAAATCACCACACTTGATCAGTTAATCGAAAATTTTCCTGAACGCGTTTTGTTGTTGGTATTAGATGGAGTAACCGATCCGCATAATTTAGGCGCCTGTTTGCGTGTTGCTGATGCCGCAGGGGTCATGGCAGTTATTGCACCAAAAGATCACAGTGCGCCGTTATCAGCCATCACGCGAAAAGTTGCCAGCGGCGCTGCAGAACACTTGCCTTACTTGCAAGTGGTTAACTTAGTACGCGCGTTAGAACAACTGAAAAAATCCGGATTCTGGATCATTGGCACAGATGAAAAAGGCGACGATTCTTTATATGCTAGCGAATTTTCTGCACGTACCGTTTTGGTTTTAGGAGCAGAAGGAGCGGGTATGCGTCAACTCACGCGTGAGACCTGCGATCAATTGATTCACATTCCAATGGCAGGATCGGTCGAAAGTCTGAATGTTTCAGTCGCAGCTGGCGTGTGTTTATTTGAAGCAGTCAGACAAAATAACGCGGTATCTTTTATATAAATATCGCTAAAAATTCTCAGAATGACCTCAGGATTGCCGCAGAATCACACTACAGCCTTGAGAGTGATTATGCTTTTGTTAAAGCCTGCGCACAGACATACGCGCTTGACCACGCCCATTGAAAATTGTAACCACCCAACCAGCCGGTCACATCAAGCACTTCACCAATAAAATACAAGCCTGGTTGCTTAGACTCCATGCTCTGTTGTGAAATATCGCGGGTGTCAACACCACCAACAGTCACTTCCGCTTTACGATAACCTTCGCTTCCAGATGGCGCTAAAGACCACGTACTGAATGCTTGCGCCAGTTTTAGCAAAGATTTATCACGCGCTTCCATCAATACACCTTGCCACGCAATATCTTGATTGATCCACGCAGCCGCGAGTCGATTAGGAACCCAGTGCCCCAATTCATTAACGATCAGCTTTTTGGAATGTTGTTTAGCTTTTAACAAATCGTCAAACAAATTCTGCTCAGGTGCTAGGTTAATACGAATTGTTTCACCCGTGCGCCAATAACTGGAGATTTGTAATATCGCAGGACCAGATAAACCACGATGCGTAAAAAGCAAATCTTCGTCAAAGCTTTGAATATTTTTTGCCGAACCTGTTTCAATTTTGACCGGCAATGACAAACCCGCCAAATTCATATAGGGTGCCCATTGCGCATCGTCAAAAATGAGGGGAACCAAGCCAGGACGTTGTTCAACCAGCCTCACATTAAATTGATTAGCGATACGAAAACCAAAATCAGTCGCGCCAATTTTTGGAATGGATAAACCACCCGTTGCGATGACGACCGATTTAGTGTGCACGATTCCGCGTGACGTATCAATTTGGTAGGCGTATTGCGCACCATCGCTAAAACGAATCGCCTGTACTGTGCAAGGATGCCAATGCATCACCTGACCAACATTACCGAAAGCCGCGCATTCGCGCAGCAACATTTGAATTAAATCATCGGCAGAGCGCTGACAAAACAATTGGCCTTTGTGCTTTTCTTCAAAAGGAATATTGTAGCGTTTGACCAAGTTGATAAAGTCTTTAGGCATATAACGCGATAAAGCGCTACGACAAAACTTGGGATTGGCGCCCAGAAAATGTTTATGCGGCGCACTGATGTCTAAATCACGATTGGTAAAGTTGCTGCGTCCCCCTCCCGAAATACGCACTTTCTCAGCAATTTTTTCGCTGTGATCAATCAAAAGAACGCGCAAACCTCGTTGTCCGGCAACACCCGCACAAAAAAGACCTGCCGCACCAGCCCCCACAATCACAACGTCAAAAGTGTTCATGCAGTCGTGATGTTAGTTAACGAGTTTCACTTTCAATTTCGTATCGCGACTTGATTAGGAATCCATAAATTTAAGCGTGGCAACATTGCGCGATAAGGCGTCAATAACAAAACGGCCATCGTCAACTTCACGGCCAAATCGCCTGCGGCCCAAGTTAACCAAGGGGCATCAGTTCCTGCAAAAGCGATATAAAAGAAAATAGAAGTATCAAACACTGATGCGATGGCTGACCCGATCAATGGTGCTTTCCACCACGACATGGCGCGCCAGCGATTGAAAAGCGTAATGTCCATCATTTGTGATAGAAAAAACGCTAAGCCTGAAGCCAAGGCGATTCGCGTATCCGCCAAATACAAAGACAAAATCACTGCACAGAAAAACCCCACCCAAGCAACTTTTCGCGCGGCAAGCGCTCCGACAGCACGATTGGTCAAGTCAGAAACCAAAAAAACAAAAGGATAGGTAAATGCTCCCCATGTCAACCAATCATTGATTGAAAATTGCACAGCATAGTTTGAAAGAACGATTACCAAGGTCATCGCAGTAATCGGGCGCACTAACTGACGCAAACTTTGATAGTGTTTTTTAATAAAAATCATGATTTTGAAAAGTGAATAATTAAAGTTAAGAAGTCTTCAAATAAGGCGTTTTTAAGTATTTTTATGGCCCTGAAAATCACTTAAACCCAAAATTTTATTTAGCTTTTTTTAACGGTCTTCGTCATAGGGATTTTTACCGTTACGGAATTCGACGCGCAAAGGCGTACCGATCAATTTAAATTCTTCGCGAAATACTTTTTCTAAATAGCGTTTGTAGTCAGCATCAATTCGATTTAAGGCATTGCCATGAACCACCACTACTGGTGGGTTCTTACCCCCTTGATGGGCATAACGTAATTTAGGGCGAATCACGCCTTGACGACGAGGCGCATGATGTTCAACCGCTTTAATCAAGGCTCGCGTCAATTGCGGTGTTGATAATTTTGTCGTTGCCGCTTCGTAGGCTTCACGGGCTGACCGCATCAAAGCACTAATTCCTTGCTGTTTTAAAGCCGAAATAAAATGTAAACGCGCAAATTGTAAAAAACCCAACCGCCGCTCTAACTCATGTTTGGTCTGGGTACGTTCATCATGATCAGTGTCATCCCATTTGTTAACTGCGAGGACCAAACCTCGTCCAGATTCCAAAATATGCCCCCCGATGTGCGCATCTTGCTCCGAAATTTCTTGACCTGGATCCAACAACAACACGACAACGTGGGCGTCTAAAATTGCTTGCAAGGTTTTGACGACTGAAAATTTTTCAACCGTTTCAAAAACCTTGCCGCGCTTACGTAAACCCGCCGTATCGATCAAGGTATAGTGCCCATCCTCGTAATCAAACGGGATATAAATTGCATCGCGAGTAGTGCCTGGCATATCAAACGCAATCACCCGCTCCTCACCCATCAATGAATTGATCAGAGTGGATTTACCCACATTAGGGCGCCCGACAATCGCAACTTTGATCCGTCCGTTGTCGAGGTCTTCATCGTTTTTATCTTCGACAAAATACGACAGCGCTTTTTCTAATAACTCACCAATACCGTCGCCATGTGCGGATGACACTGCAAAAAAATCACCCCAACCCAAGGCGTGAAATTCGCCAACAATCGCGTGATCGCGCATTCCTTCAGTTTTATTAACCGCCAAAATAATGGGCTTATTCACTTGGCCGTGACGACGCAGAAAATGACTGACTTCTTCATCATGCGGTGTTAAACCCGCACGTCCATCCACCAAAAAAATGACGGCATCAGCTTCAATCAAGGCCTGCTTGGTTTGGCGCGCCATTTCGACTTCAATGCCTTCTTTCACCACGGGTTCAAATCCGCCGGTATCAATCACTAAAAAAGGACGACCGTTATGACGTGCCATGCCATACTGACGGTCACGTGTCAATCCAGGATGATCAGCAACCAGAGCATCGCGCGAACGCGTGAAACGATTGAATAAAGTTGATTTACCTACGTTGGCTCGACCAACGATGGCAATAACAGGAAGCATATTTTTGAGAAAAAACTCAGTTAAGGCTGAGTGTTATAAGCGTACAAATTTCCGTTATGAGTTTGCACGATGAGAATTTTATCGGCCAAGAGCATGCTGGCAACGCCACTACTATCGGTGTCAAGACGCGACAAAAAACTGCCGTCTTCACGCGAAAGCAGATGCACGTAACCTTCAAAATCACCATAAGCAACCGCGTTACCAAAAGTCACGGCGGCACTTAATTGACGGTCTTTCATTTTGTCGTTTTGCCACAGGTTCAAACCCGTATTGGTAATAAACGCATAGGCAATACTGCGCTCATCGCTGGCAAACAAATACTGCCCATCGCCCCTAACTGCCGAGTTGGTTGAAAATGGTTTTTTCCATACCGCGCTACCGCTTAATCCATCAATGCACAAAATAGCACCTTGATAAGTGCCCATGCAAATATTGTCGCCCACACTAATCGGCGTGCCGACAATCGCCGTTAAACGTTCTAGCTCGTTACTACCTGCGGTTTCAACGATTTTATTTTCCCACAAAATACTGCCGTTGTTCGACGACACGGCAAGTAATTTTGAGTCAGGAAAAGACACAAAAGCAATCGATCCCGAACTCAATACTCCGCGCGAATCACGCAGTAACAAAGACGGTAATGAACGTTGAATAATCCACAAACGTCGACCGCTTGATACGTCATAGCCGGACAAGCGGTTATCAATCGTTTGTGCCACCACCACATCACGCGCTAGACCAGGTAAAGACAAAATTTCACTGGACAGCTGGCGACGCCATTTTTCTTTGCCATTTTGATCCAAAGCAATTAAAAAACCTTGTTCGCCCGCGACTAAAATATTTTTTGCGTCCCCAGTCACCCCTACCGTCAAATTTATCTTTACATCAGTGCGCCAAATTTCACGTCCGGTTTTCGCTTCAAATTTAGCAACTTCACCATTTTTTCCAGCGGCGTACAAAAAGCCGTCAACAAACACTGGAATAAAGTAATTGCCATCATCTTTACCCACGCTGGCGCGCCAAACTTGCGGTAAATTTAAGGTCGAGGTAAATTTAACTAAAGGCGCCGGTTTAATGACTGTGCTACTACATCCGCCCAAGCCCCATAAAAAACTCAAGGCCAAAACTGTAATACTGAACACTCGTGCGAATGAAATCGTCAACATAAATCAATAAAAATGATTGCCCAAAATGCTTGTCTAAAATGAGTGTCTATTAAGTCTTGAATTTGAATCAAACGCTCAATTTACACACTTAAAGCCGCTAATTTCAAATTCAAGATATCTTTTATTTGATTTTCTGCTTTACCCAAGGCTTTGGTATAGGCTTCACGCGCCGCAGTCATATTTTTTTGCGCCAAATACACATCTCCTTTACGATCTTCAAACAAGACCATAAAGGCATCGGGATAACGCCAATCAGCAAGGCTTAAAGCTTGATCGTATTTTTTTTGTTCTAAATATAAGCTCATCAAATCCAGCGCCGCAATCGCGCGATAAGGCGGTTTTGCTGAATCAAACACCATTCTCAATTGCTTTTCAGTGGTCGCTTGATCACCTTTTTGATAGCTTTTCTTAGCCAAGGTCAAACTGGCCATCCAACTAAAGGCCGTTGATGAATAATTTTTTTGCAGATGTTCAACAATCGCCTGGGCCGCTTTGATATCCAAGGCATTAGGCCCTGCGTCTTTGGTCAAGCGATCAAAGTTCTCATAAATTTCGCTCGCTTGTTTATTGCGTTCTTGTTGCAGATATTTCCAACCGAACCAAGCAACCATCGTCACCAAGACCGCCAAGGTCACTATCGTTACCCAGCGTTTATGCTGTTGCCACCATGCTTTGATTAAGTCGATACGCTCTTGTTCAATGTTGTCTAATGCCATGTCAAATCCTATTGAGATAAAAGTTGTAAATAATGAGTTTGTAGATACTGAATGAGTTCAACTCTGTTAATTTTTTCTTGCGCTTTTTCACGTGCACGTAACCACTTGATAGTAACCGCGTTTTGCGCAATTTCATCTTCACCCAATATTAAGGCCAATTGCGCACCACTGTTATCAGCCCGTTTCATTTGCGACTTAAACGAACCAATCCCTACACTACCCATGCAATGCAAAACCACCGACATTTGATGCGTGCGTAATTCTTCTGCCAATTGCATCGCTAACAAACCACATGCCCCACCAGTGTGCATTAAATAGATATCAGGATTATCTAGTGGTGCGGATGCGATTTGCTTTAATAGTTCAATGACCCGTTCCATACCCAAGGCAAAGCCGCACGCAGGCGTTTCATTACCACCGTACAAAGGTGTGAGCGGATCGTAACGTCCGCCGCCACAGATCGTAGCTTGTGCTCCCAAATCAGTGCTAATCCATTCAAACACCGTACGGTTGTAATAATCCATGCCACGCACTAATCGCGGATTGACTGTGAAAGAAATATTGTTGGCTTGAAGCAGTGCTTGCACGCCGTCAAAATGTGCTCGAGAAGCGTGTTCTAAAAAATCAATCAAACGTGGCGCAGCGCCCAGCATCTCCTGCATTGCTGGATTTTTAGAATCCAAAATTCGCAAAGGATTCGTGTGCAAACGACGTTTGGCGTCTTCGTCCAACAAAAATTCCTGCTCTTTTAAATAGTCAATCAAAGCTTGACGGTGTGCCGCGCGCTCGGGCGCATCCCCAATCGAATTCAACTCTAAAGATACATTACTCAAACCGAGCTTTTGCCACAAGCGCGCGCTCAACAAAATAAGTTCAGCGTCAATATCAGGGCCAGAAAAACCTAAAGATTCAACTCCAATTTGATGGAACTGGCGATAACGCCCGCGTTGCGGACGTTCATGCCGAAACATCGGACCGCGATACCATAAACGCTGTGGCTCTTGATAGGTCAAATTGTGTTCAATCACGGCGCGTACAACACCTGCGGTATTTTCAGGGCGAAGACTTAGTTCATCACCGTTTAATTTATCGGTGAAAGCGTACATTTCTTTTTCAACGATATCGGTCACTTGCCCCAAACCGCGACTGAATAAAGCACTGGCCTCAACAATCGGAGTCCGAATTTCGCGATAACCATACGAGGCTAACACCTCTTTGGCGCAAGATTCGAGCCAATGCCAATAAGGCATGTGCTCGGGCAGAATATCGTTCATGCCTTTAACGGCAAATAATTTTTCGACTGACATAATTAACCGTGACTCACCCCGTATTTTTGCGCGACATAACGCTCAAGAATACGGGTAAATTGTTCGACCAAATCTTCACCGCGCAAAGTGTCAGTTTTCTCGCCATCAATAAACACCGGCGCAATTGGCGCTTCTCCGGAGCCCGGTAAACTAATTCCAATATTGGCGTGCTTGGATTCTCCTGGTCCATTAACGATACAGCCCATGACCGCAACTTTCATCGTTTCTACACCCGGGTACTGCGTGATCCATAAGGGCATCTGTTGCTCTAAATAAATTTTTACTTGTTCAGCTAAAGTTTGAAACCGCGTTGAAGTCGTTCGACCACAACCCGGACAAGCCGTCACTGTGGGCGTAAAAAAGCGCAATTCCAAGGCCTGCAAAATTGATTGCGCGACTTTGACCTCTTCAGTGCGATCACCATCGGGGTGCGGGGTTAGAGATACGCGAATTGTGTCACCAATTCCCTGCCGCAACAAAATCGCCAAAGCACTGGCCGATGCGACAATGCCGTCAGTTCCCATGCCCGCTTCGGTTAAACCCAAATGCAAAGCCAGTGGCGTTCGTTTGGCCAGTTCTTGATACAACAACACTAAATCATTTACTTTAGAAACTTTGCACGACAAGACAATTTGATTTGCACTCAAACCCAAATCCATGGCCTGTTGTGCTGAATCCAGCGCCGAAACTAATAAGGCCTCGCGCAGCACTTGCTCGGGTATTTTTGGCGTCGCTAACTGAGCGTTGGCATCCATCATTTGCGCCAACAGCGTTTGATCTAAGCTACCCCAATTGACACCAATCCGAACCACTTTTTGATAGCGACACGCGTGCTCAA
>JAVKMA010000337.1:0-3997 GCA_031538685.1 Burkholderiaceae bacterium
CCTCTCTTGTTAACACTCCTCGTAAAAAAATGGCATCCTCTGCTATTAATCACTTGATCAACAAGGTCGGCGCAACGCGACAATCCCCAAACCAGCACCGCGCCGCTGTATCTTGGCGCTCAACCGCGCTGTCTCTTTGTGTCGCAATCGTTCTCTCGGCTTGCGGTGGTGGCACTACTGTCAATGGTGGAACTTCTTCCACCTACACCATCGGCGGCACACTCAGCGGCTTGGCAGACGGCCAAACACTTGATTTGATCAACGGCAGCGAAACCCTCTCGCGCAGTGCCAACGGCACATTCACCTTTGCCACGGCAGTTGCCTCTGGCGGCAGTTACGAGGTCAAAATTTCAGGCGCTCAGCCCGCTTGGCAAACGTGCAGCATCAGCAACGCCACAGGCAGCGGAGTCAGCGCCAAGGTCACCAGCGTGACGGTCAACTGCGCCAGCGCAGACAAAACCACGGGCCTGCTCAACGACACCGGCATTGACTGGTGCAGCGAGAACATCACCACCGGCACCACCAACACATGGGCCAACAACGTGGTGTGCAACGCCGTCAATTGGGTTGGTAATTTATGGGGCCAACAGCAAGACGCCTTTTTTGGTCGCGACGCACAGGCCAAGGCTGGTACGCTCAAAAAAGTGGGCGGCGGCATGGCGGGCTTTGACTTCACCAAAATCGGAGCCAGTGGCAAAGTCTTGCTCAAGCAAGATGGAGCTTGGAGTGACAGCGGCACAGAAGCCGCAGGCACTCAGTGGGACTGTGTGGGCGACAACGTCACGGGTCTGGTGTGGGAGGTCAAACGCAACAATGCCACCCACTTGCGCCACATGGGGCATACCTATGTTTGGTACAACCCAGACAACGCCACCAACGGCGGCAACGCAGGCGCGCAAGCCTACGCCGACAACAGCATCATTAGCACCTGCAAGGGCGTGGTGAACGAAACCAAATGCAACACCCAAAGCTATGTGACGGCAGTCAATGCCGCAGGCCTGTGCGGCAAAAAAGACTGGCGCATGCCCACGGTGGACGAGCTGCGCAATTTGGCTCACACGGGTTTGATCCAAACGAGCGAAATCGGCAGTCCTACCATTGACGTGAATTATTTTCCAGACACCGCGTATCTTGAAGTCGCCTCTGTCTTTCCTAAATACTGGTCGTCTTCGCCCTATGCGGACGATAAGGACAGCGCATGGGTAGTCTTCTTCAGCGATGGCAACAGCAGCAACATCGCTAAAAACGGGGCTAAAAACGTTCCAACTGACCACGCCAGCCCCAGCTCTATACGCTTGGTGCGTTCCGGTCAGTAATTTTTATCTTTGGCTTTAGGGCGTGAGCGCGTCCGAGTTACAGGACGCAACACCCCAACAGACCATAGTTATTCCATTTTTGCAAGGAGAAAACTCGTATGAAAAACACAACGAATAAAGCGGTGGTATTGCACTCCATACGCCGGGTTTGCTTATTGGCAGGCTTGTTTGCCATTAGTAGCGTGGCGCAAGCGCAGCAAGTGCAGCAAACCTGCAACGCCAACATTCCGCTGACGCGCCCCGACAGTCGTTATGAGTTGGTAAGCGGAACCACGCCCGCAGGCAGCGAAGTGCGCGACAAAGTGACGGGACTGATATGGCAGCGCTGCATGGTGGACATGGCTTGGGATGGCACCACCTGTACGGGTACAGCCGGTAGCCTGACGTGGCAAAAGGCCCTTGATTCTGCGCACACCTCGAGAAAAAGCGCAGTATCTGCCGCTACCGCTTGGCGCGTGCCTAACCATGCCGAGCTTTACAGCTTGGCCGAACGGGCTTGTTCTGGCCCTGCCATCAATGCCAAATTTTTTCCAGCAACGCCAAATGAGTCGGCGTGGTCGTCTTCGCCTAATGCGAAGAGCAATGCCAACGCCTGGGGCGTCAACTTCAGAGACGGCGATGACGAAATCGAGCCTAAGAGCAAAACTTACCGCGTGCGTTTGGTTCGTTAGTGAGTTAGTTCGTGAGTAGGTTCGGGACAGTGATTTTGGACAGCGTTGGCCGCTTTGGGGTTGCGGCTGGTGGGTGCTGTTTGTTAACGACAAAAACCTGGGGGCAGCACTTGTCACCGCATTACCATCCCATTGCCACTGCGCGGAGACGTATTTTTTAATTATTTTTTGATCATCCAATCGTGTTGGGGATCATTATTAAACGCCCAATGGCGCACCGGGCCCGCCATTGTATTCAAATAATACAAATCATAGCCATGTACTGCTGCGCAAGGATGGTAGCCACGGGGCACCAAAACACAATCATGATTTTCAACCGCCATCGCCTGATCAATACTGCGATCGTCGGTATAGACGCGTTGAAAGGCAAAGCCCTGAGCAGGATTTAAACGGTGGTAGTAAATTTCCTCTAACGCAGTTTCTTGCGCGCTGTTGCTGTCATGTTTATGTGGTGGATAGCTGGATGAATGCCCTGCTGGCGTGCGCACCTCTACTACTAACAAAGATTCAGCGATTTGCGTTTCAGGCAAAATGTCGCAAATGTAGCGCGTGTTAGACCCAACACCGCGAACACTTTGCGCCATCGTCTCTGGATTGAGGTAACGCGCTTTATGCAGTCCTTTTGCAGGCGCAGAGGAGATTCCCAATTCACAGGCGTCATGCGCCGTAATGGTGATTTTGTGTTTGGGCGGTGCGTAAACTGCATGCGGCGCTGATGCAGCAAACACCGAATCACGACCTCGCAAATTCGCACAATGCAAATCGCCCACAGAAATACTCACCGCACCACCTTGCAACACCGTAATACAGTGTTCCAAAGTTGTGCTTTCAAACACCTCGCACTCGCCCGCGGCCAGGCGCAAGGCGCGAAAACCGATGTACTGCAAACCCGTTTTTTTAATCGGCAAATCAACCGGAACACGTTGCTCGGGCTGGGCTTTGATGTGATAACTTGAAAAATGAGTCATGATTACCTTAAATTAACGCACGTAAAGTTTGATAACCCTTAGTTGCGTATTCAACCGGTGGCGCCAATGCGGGGTCTTGTTCAGCCTCAACAACTAACCAACCGGTATAAGATTTTTCGCGTAACACTCCAATTAAGGGGGCAAAATCAATTGCCCCGTCGCCTGGAACCGTGAAAGCACCTTGTAATACCGATTGCAGAAAAGACCACTGTTGATTCAAGCTCGCCGCAACCACATCGGCGCGCACGTCTTTGCAATGCACATGCACCACGCGTGCACTATGTTTTTTTAAAACATCCACTGGCCGGACAGCTTCTTTATTAGCCGCTGCGCCAAAGTAACAATGGCCACTGTCAAACAACAAACCGACCGAATTTTTATCCGTGTGTTGCATCAATAAATCAATTTCTGAAGGTGCTTCGACATATGCGCCCATATGATGGTGATAAGCCAAGGTTAAACCGTATTGCGATTTAATGTGCGCACCAAATTGATTGAGTTTTTCACCATATTGCGCCCAATTTTGTGTATTTAAAAAACGAGGACGTTTGAATAAAGGAGTATCGATTTGACCTTGTACAGAGCCGGCGACTTCGCCATACACCAACACTTTGCAGCCCTGCGCTTGTAACTTGCTCATGTGCGCGATGCACGCGGCAAATTCGTCTGCAAGCTCACCTTGCGCCAAATTTCCTGAATACCACCCAGAGACACACGCAACTTTATATTTTGCCAAAACGACTTTTAATTCCTGCGCGTCTTTGGGAAATTTATTGCCTAATTCAAAACCTTCAAAACCAATTTGTGCGCCTTCGCTCAAAATCGTATCAAGAGTGGTATCACCACCCAATGAAGGCAAATCATCGTTACACCAAGAAATTGGGTTAATGCCTATGCGGATTGTCATATCAATTTACGGTTAAAAATAATAAAAATTACGGATTAAAAACGAGACAACTACTGCACGCGTTTTTGTAACTGGGCTTCATAATCTTGACGTGCTTGATTGACTTTTATACGAGTGGAAACTTCTGGAATAGCG
>JAVKMA010000338.1:0-9070 GCA_031538685.1 Burkholderiaceae bacterium
AACGCGGGTAAGTCAACTTTGATTAACAGTATCTCTAATGCGCGCCCCAAAATTGCTGACTATCCATTCACCACGCTACAGCCACATCTAGGTGTAGTGCGGGTCGGACCCGCGAAAAGTTTTGTGATGGCGGATATTCCAGGATTAATTGAAGGCGCTGCAGAAGGGGCGGGGTTGGGGCATCAGTTTTTGCGTCACTTGCAGCGCACCGAGTTGATTTTGCATTTGATCGATTGCAGTATTTATGAGGATGATGTCGAACAAATCGTTGGTCGAGCCATCGCGATTGTGGATGAGTTATTGCGTTTTGATCCGCTGTTACATCAAAAACCACGTTGGATCGTACTCAATAAAGCCGATACTTTGCTCGATTCCGAAGCTGTGTGCGAAGAGTTAAGAGCGCGCCTACATAAAGCCTACGGCGATGACAAAATTCCGGTTTATATGATTTCGGCCTTGACACATTCGGGTTGTGATTTGTTGACGCAAGAGGTGTATCAATTTGTTGCGGCGCGTCGTCATCAGTCGCACCACGAAGCGCAACATGAGGGCCACGAACTATTTGATTACCCCGATATGGAAGAAAACGATCCGCGTTTTCGCGTATTACCGGAACCTGGATCGTCAAATCCATCGAAGGTGTGAAGCGTTTTTTGTGCTTACAAAGTTTAATTTTTTTATTGAGCTGATTGTTTATGCGTCCCTCTCTTGCTTACGCGCGTCGTATCGTCGTCAAAATTGGTTCTTCGTTATTGACCAATGATGGTAAGGGTTTGGACCGATCTGCGATCGATGATTGGTGCGCGCAAATGGTCAGCTTAACGCGCGGTGGCCGACAAATTTTATTGGTCTCCTCTGGTGCCATTGCCGCGGGGATGGAGCGTTTGGGTTTTACACAACGCCCTTCATTTGTGAATGAATTACAAGCTTGTGCGGCCGTCGGACAAATGGGTTTGGCGCAGCAATACGAACAAAGTTTTGGCGCGTTAGAGGTGACCACCGCACAGGTTTTGTTAACACACGGTGATTTGATGGAACGTGAGCGCTACCTTAATGCGCGATCAACTTTGCAGTCCCTACTTGCCTGGGGCGTAGTTCCGGTGATTAACGAAAACGATACCGTTGTCAACGATGAGATCAAGTTTGGTGACAACGATACGCTGGGCGCATTGGTTGCGAATTTGGTTGAGGCAGATGTTTTAATTATTTTGACTGATCAAGCGGGTTTATATGATGCAGATCCGCGCAGTAATCCTAATGCACAACTCATTTCAGAAGCGCGTGCCGGCGATTCCCGTTTAGTCGCGATGGCTGGGGGTGCCGGCTCAAATGTCGGTCGTGGAGGAATGGCAACTAAAGTCACTGCGGCGGCTCGTGCAGCCCGTAGCGGTGCGCATACGGTGATTGTAGGTGGACGTCAAAAAGATGTCTTACTACGTGTTTTAAACGACGAAAATTTAGGGTCCTTACTGTACGCACAAGATGCGCCGATTTCGGCACGTAAGCAATGGGTGGCTGATCACTTGCATACGCAAGGCGCGGTGGAAATTGATGCGGGCGCGCAAAATAAATTAAAAACAGAAGGTAAATCTTTGTTACCTGTCGGCGTCCGTGCGGTATATGGTGATTTTGGACGTGGCGCTGTGATTCGCTGTATTGATACCCAAGGACAAGTGATTGCGCACGGCTTGTCAAACTATTCCAGCGCGGATATTCAAAAAATTCTCGGGCGTTCTTTATCAGAAGTATCGACAATACTTGGTTATGCGAGTGCGCCTGAATTGATTCACCGCGACAATTTGGTGCTTATTTAAATCTCTCAACTTTAAGTCGCTCAACAGCCCTAAATTGATCGTGCCGTGTGAAGTCAATCAGCGGTCAACATAAAAATTATTTTTATACAAAAATGGAACAATTACAAATTACAGGCGGTAAACCTTTACGCGGCGAGGTTGAAATTGCGGGCGCGAAAAATGCGGCATTACCAATTTTGTGCGCATCCTTGTTGATTGCCGAACCTCTAGAAATCAGTAACGTGCCTGATTTACATGACGTCGCAACTTTGTGCCGTCTGTTAGCGCAAATGGGCGTCAAAATCGAACGCACGCCACATCATATTTGTTTAGATGCGAAAAATCTCACCAGTACGACTGCGCCATATGAGTTAGTCAAAACAATGCGCGCATCGATTTTGGTGTTAGGGCCATTATTGGCACGATTTGGCGAAGCGCGTGTTTCTTTGCCTGGCGGTTGTGCAATTGGATCTCGTCCGGTCGAACAACACATCAAAGGTTTAGAAGCAATGGGTGCAAAAATTACCATTGAAGAAGGTTACATTCACGCGATGGCTTCGCGCCTGAGAGGCGCTCGTATTGTCACTGACATGATTACGGTGACAGGAACGGAAAACCTATTGATGGCGGCGACTTTGGCGGATGGTCAAACGATTATTGAAAACGCTGCACGTGAACCCGAAGTGAGTAATTTGGCGTATTTATTAAATGCCATGGGCGCGCGTAGTAGGGGTATTGGTTCTGACCGTTTAGTGATTGATGGCGTAACAGAATTGCACGGCGTTACGACGGCAAATCCTGCGGCGACCATTATTGCGGATCGTATTGAGGTGGGAACTTTTTTGTGCGCGGTGGCGGTGACGAGTGGCGAAGTTGTATTAAAAAACGCTTATTCCACAGTGCAACCATTTTGGTTAGATTGTTTAGATGCTGTGATTGATAAATTACGCCAAGCTGGTGCTGAAATCGAAACTCATCCGACCTACTGCAAAATTAAAATGAATCAACGCGCTCGCGCGGTCAGTTTTCGAACGCAAGAGTTTCCGGGCTTTCCAACTGATATGCAAGCGCAATTAATGGCCGTTAATTGCACCGCACAAGGTTCATCAACAATGATCGAAACGATTTTTGAAAATCGCTTTATGCACGTCAATGAATTACGCCGTTTGGGCGCTGACATCATGGTTGATGGTCATACCGCGGTGTGTCAAGGAGTTGAGAAATTAACGGGAGCACCGATCATGGCTACTGATTTACGTGCGTCTGCGTCTTTAGTAATCGCAGCCTTGTGTGCGCAAGGGCAAACTAAGATCGAACGGATTTATCATTTAGATCGTGGTTACGAATCGATGGAAAAAAAGCTTGCACTATTGGGTGCACAGATCGAACGCATTTAATGACAGGTATGATTTTTCACTAAATGTTCATATTTTTATATTACTGATAGACCTCGCACTATGTTGACCATAGCCTTATCCAAAGGACGAATTCTTGACGATACCTTACCTTTACTGCAACACGCGGGAATTAGTGTCGCTATGGATTTATTGGAATCACGTCAATTAATTATTCCGACTAATCGTTCTGCGGTGCGTTTAATTATTGTTCGGGCCAGCGATGTGCCAACTTATGTGCAACATGGTGCGGCAGATTTAGGAATTGCCGGATTAGATGTTTTGTTGGAGCAAGAGTGCAAGGGCATTTATATGCCATTGGATTTGCAGATTGCGCAATGCCGTTTATCGGTTGCGACTCGAGTGGATTTTGATTACCAAGCACATGTTCGCAAAGGCGCACGAATTCGCGTCGCAACTAAATACGTCAATAGCGCGAGACAACATTTTGCCGATAAAGGCGTGTTAGTTGATGTGATTAAGTTATACGGTTCAATGGAATTAGCGCCATTAGTGGGTTTGGCCGATGCGATTGTTGATTTAGTCAGCAGTGGCAATACTTTAAAGGCCAATCAATTGCTTGAAGTCGAAGCGATACGACCGATTTCTGCACATTTAATTGTGAACCAAGCGAGTTTGAAATTGAAGCGTGATCAAGTACATCCTTTGTTGAATTTATTTGAAGAAGCGGTTAAAAATAACTAAACCGCATAAAAAGTGAACTCGAAATGACTGAACAAATTACCCTAACGCGTCCTGATGATTGGCATGTTCATTTGCGCGATAGTGAATTAACGGCGGCTGTCATTCGCGATACGGCACGCCAATTTGCGCGTGTGTGCGCGATGCCTAATTTACAGCCACCATTAACGACAGTTGATGCAGCACTGGCTTATCAAAATCGCTTATGCCGTCAATCACCGCAAGGGTTTACGCCTTTTGTGAGTTTATATTTGACTGAGAATACATCCTTGGATGAAGTGATACGAGTAGCAAAAACACCGGAAATTTTGGCATTTAAACTTTATCCGGCGGGGGCAACCACGCACTCTGATGCGGGAGTCCGATCAGTTAAAAATTGTTATCGCCTTTTTTCACAAATGGAAAAATTAGGTGTGGTATTACAAATACACGGTGAAGTGGTTGATCCCGAAGTCGATATTTTTGATCGCGAAGCGCGTTTTATTGAAACGGCAATGTTGCCTTTGTTAAAAAATTTTCCAAAGTTACGCGTGGTATTTGAACACATTACGACACGTGAAGCGGTTGATTGTGTTCGCGCGCATGCAGTCGTAGATGCCTTACCGCGTATTGCCGCGACTATTACGCCACAGCATTTGCGTTTTAATCGCAATGCTTTATTGGTTGGAGGAATTCGCCCACATAATTATTGTTTGCCTGTGTTAAAACGAGAGACACACCGCCTGGCTTTAGTAGATGCGGCGGTATCAGGCGAGGCGAGTTTTTTTCTGGGCAGTGATTCTGCGCCACATTTACAAAGCGCGAAAGAGGCATCTTGTGGTTGCGCCGGCTGTTATACGGCCTTGCATGCGCTGCCGATTTATGCACAAGTGTTTGAAGACGCAGGGAAATTGCATCGACTCGACGATTTTGCCAGTCGCTTTGGTGCCGAATTTTATGGAGTGCCACCAAATACTGAAAAAATTACTTTAGAGAAAAAGTCGTGGACAGTCCCTTCGCATACGGACGATCTGGCGCTTATCCCTTTGTTGGCCGGTGAAAAGCTTTCTTGGCAGTTGGTGACTATGTAATCGATCACGGCTGTTTGATCGATTACATAGCCGGAGCAATTAGGGTAGCGTGTTATTGTTTGTCGCGCGCGGTTCTAGCGGGAGGGGGCAGTGCGATAAATTCATAATTTTGACGACGCAATTCCGCTTCAAGATAGTTTTTTGCGGCGATTAGTAATTCGTCTGATTCCGCAGTGTTGATTTTTTTATCCGGTTTGACGCCAAGTTCAATATGACGACGAGGATAGGTGGGATGAGTGTTTTCAATGGTTGGCAAGCTAAATACTTTGATTCCTGGAAATAGGGTTTCAATATCAACCATCAGGGGCGTCAGGCGCGATTCGGCGACTTCAAACACAATAAATGCGTGCTCGACAACACTGGGCGATGTGAACTCATTGAGATAATACGTATCCAATATCCATGCCATCATGGGTTCGGCCATGACAGGGAATCCGGGTATGAAATAATGTTCTTCCAAGGAAAATCCGGCGATTCCGTTATAGGGATTGGGAATTAACTGAGCTTTGGCGGGAAACACCCCCATTTCTAAGCGCCGCCGCATATCGGGATGATCAAAATCAATCGGAGTTTCACTTTGGGAGTTGATTCGTTGTCGAATTAGCGCTTGAGCGGGGAGATGAGGCTGTAATTCTTGTTCAAATGCGATTGCCGCCGCTTGACGGGTGTGATCATCAGGGGTCGCACCAATTCCGCCACAAGAGATGACGCGCCATTTCCGCGTGCGACTAAAGCAGAGTGCGTCAGCAATTTCGTCTCTATCATCGCTAATAAAGCGCACTGAAGACAAAGCGAGCCCGCGCGTATTGAATAAATTTCGCGCATTGCTAAAGTGACGATCTGTGCGTTTACCGCTCAAAATTTCATCACCAATGATAAGTAAGTCAAAGTGGGGCATAGTCCGTTAAGCAGAAATTTAGGATAAAATCATATTTTTCAATAAGATAGAGTTTACATTTAAAGTTTCTTATTAGATAATAAGCTGAATAATAAAGATTTTACTAGAGATAAAATTTACCGTTGTAACTGTACAACTACATTTACAGTAGTATTTTTTAAAACACGGTCAGTTACTTTAAGAATGTTATTCTTAAAGATAGATTTTTAACTTTTGAATAAGTGATAGTCAAATAATAAAGACTGAAAATTTTGTAAAAATATTAAATAAATATTGCAGTGTAATTTTTGAGGGGTGAACGTGATTTTTTTTACTAAATTGTTGTCCGCTAACTTGCTTATAGCAAGTTTTTCATTATTTTTCTCTGGAGTGCTGTGGGCGCAAAAGTCTCAAATTGCTGAAGGTGCGGCAAGGGGAAATGCGATTCGAGTACCGGATAACCGCGCTATTCAGCGTCAGGCACCTCTGCAGCCGAAAGTCGATGTTTCTAAACCTAAATCAGCTACTGCAGAAAATGATGGCCATAGCGGCGTGGCGCTAATTAAAACGGTTCAAATTGAAGGTAATACGGTGATTTCTCGGACTGTCCTTTTGGAAGAGTTGGGGCCGTATGAAAATAAAAAACTTAATTTTTTGCAACTGAATGAGTTGGCGAAAAAAATTGAAAATTCATATCGCTCGCGAGGATATCTGCTCGCTCAAGCCTACTTGCCTAAGCAAGTATTAAAGGAAGGTGTTTTATTGATCAAAGTTATTGAGGGGTATTGTGAAGGCGTAAAGGTGGTAAATAAGAGTTCTGTGTCTACGGATCGAATTGAAAAAACTTTTGCGCAAGGTGTTTGCAGTTCGCAAGGGGGTGTAAAAGCAACTTCGGATCCTATTGCCTTGGCTAATTTAGAGAGGGCGTCTTTATTGGTCAGTGATTTGTTGGTCAGTGAGTTGCCTGGTTTGGGTGAAAGTCCGATTAGAAGTACTTTGTCAGAAGGGAAAGCTGTTGGTGGAACCATTTTGACGACCGAAATTAATTCAGTTCGCCGTTTACAAGGTTTTATAAGCATTGATAACTTTGGTTCTAAGGCAACGGGTTCGAATGTGCTCTCTTTAGGAGCTGATATTAACAGTCCGCTGGGCCAGGGCGATCGACTGTCTTTGCGTGGGAATACTTCTGGTAGTGGCTTGACGGCGTATAGCGCTGATTACAATTACCCCTTGGGTTATAACGGCTGGCGCATCGGTGTTAATGCTGCGCAAATTAAGTATCGGTTGGCTGAATTTGGCGATTCAAAGGGCACTTCAAGTTCCACTGATTTGTATGTTAATTATCCGGTGATTCGACGTGTTTTGAGTAACTTTGATATTCGGGCTGCGTACGGAGTCGCGGGGAGCGAAGATATTCTTGCTTCTGGTGATAAACAGTCAAAATCGATTAATACTTTGACCTTGACGGGGTCGGGTAGCGCGACTTCGTCTTCGTCTGCGCGAACTGGTTATGGTTTGAGTTTGATGGCTGGTACTACAGATTCAGATAATCCGTCAGACCCTAATTCAACTAAGGGTGCCTTTACGAAATTAAACTATAACGTCAATCATTCGCGTAATCTGTTCGGAAATGTGCAGTCTTACATCAATTTACGCGGGCAAAAGGCATTCAAGAATTTAGATTCGCGTCAAAAATTGACTTTAGGCGGAAGTTCGGCGGTACGCGCTTTTAATGGCGAGGGTTCTGTCGATAATGGAAATGTTGTGAACGTGGAGCTACGTTATCGAGCGTTCTTTGGCGATAGTTATCAGGCGCTGTTTTCGGTGTTTTATGATTATGGCGCGGGTCAATTTTTGGCAACACCGAATGCAACTGCAGGTGTTAATGAAACGACTTTAAGTGGCGCTGGTGTGGGGGTCGTGTTGAGTAAAGGTGGACGTTATTCGCTGTCACTTCATAACGCTCAACAGCAAGACGGAAAGTCAGAAACAGATCCAGGCGCCAAAGGCTATACCTGGGCGCAATTAGTTGTTTTATTTTAATCGCTTGAATTATTGTCCGAGATGATGCCTTGCTACTTTATTTAAGGCATCATATTTTCAGTTAAATCCCATTAACTTTTTTAAAAATCATCAATCGTCGGCATCGATCTAAGGTGTCAATTTAAGGTGTCAATCGAAGGCCTCAGTCAGCGGCATCAGTCAGCGCTTGAAATTTTGCGTTTAATTCATATATAAGAAATCATCTTCTTTATTGAGGGGTTTCTTATGCGCACTGAAAAATTTACTACCGCGTTACAGCAATCAATTTCAGAGGCTTATTCTCAAGCCAGCCAATCGGGTCATCAATATGTGGAGCCCGTACATTTGTTGTTGGCTTTTAACGCTGATGACACTCATGTCATTACTTCTCTATTAGCGCGTTGTAGCGTTGATAAAAATCGTCTCAAGTCCGAGATCAATACTTTATTAGCAAAAATTCCAATTGTGGATGGAGGCGTCGATGTTCAATTGTCGCGCGACATTTTGCGTGCATTGCATACGGCGGAGCGTTTATCGCTTGATTTGGGCGACCAATACATTGCTTCTGAATTGGTATTGCTGGCTTTTTTTGACGATAAGGGCGATACCGCAAATCTATTGAAGCGAGTCGGACTGTCTCGTGAAAAGCTCTATGCCGCTATTACCCAAATGCGTGGTGGACAAACGCTAGACAGTGCGGCAGGCGAAGAGCAACGTCTTGCATTAAAAAAATACTGCGTTGATTTAACCGAACGTGCACGCATGGGCAAACTTGATCCAGTGATTGGACGTGATGACGAGATCCGGCGCGCTATGCAAATTTTGCAACGACGGACAAAAAATAATCCTGTGTTAATTGGTGAACCGGGCGTTGGTAAAACCGCGATTATCGAAGGATTAGCACAACGGATTGTGAATCAAGAGGTGCCAGAAAGCCTCAAAAATAAACGTGTTTTAGTTTTAGATATTGCGTCTTTATTAGCCGGCGCCAAATATCGAGGTGAATTTGAAGAACGCTTGAAATCAGTATTGACTGAATTGGCGAGGGATGCCGCACAAAATATTTTGTTTATTGATGAAATTCACACTTTAGTTGGCGCAGGTAAAGCCGAAGGCGCGATGGATGCGGGCAACATGTTAAAACCGGCGTTGGCTCGTGGCGAATTGCATTGCATGGGTGCGACGACCTTGAATGAGTATCGTCAGTACATT
>JAVKMA010000339.1:0-2951 GCA_031538685.1 Burkholderiaceae bacterium
ATTTTCAAAATCACATTATTGCCAGTTAAAGCACTCAGTGCGTCTGTAAAATACATCAAGGCTTGCTGCAAACCAAGGGAAATCAACAGTGCTAAGAGCGCAACCATAAAACCAATTTCCAAACCTTGATAATAAAAAATTCGCCTTATAAATCGAGGACTCGCACCAAGCCATAACGAAACCTGGACGCGCGGTTTATGTCGAACTTGCGTGAGATGGATCACGTTAAAACTGACCAATCCAATCACTAACATTAAAAATGCAGACAGACTCATTACTCCCCAGCGCATTCCTTTGAACGCAAAGGCGATCTCTTGCGCCACACTCCCAGGATAAAACAGGCTTTCTACCATTGGTAGCTTTTGTAATTGTGCAGAAATATCAATTAAATCTTTGGCGGCATTCATATCTAAGGTCACGCGAATCAAATCCGGCAATGGATTTTCACCCAAGATTTTTTGAATCTCCGCGATCACGACTTCATCACTCAACTTCGCTAATGATTCTTCTTTTGGAATAAATTCTATTTTTGTGTACGCCACGTTTAAAGCAATCTGTTTTTCTAGCGCTTTCACCTCGGTCAAAGTAATCTCTTTTTTCAAAAAAAGATTAATTTCTGGCATTGTTTTTAAATGCGAAAAATACGGATTCAGATTTAAATAAAGCGCGTAAAACAAAAACAATATACTGGCAATAACGCTAATTACAAAGCAGCTAAAAATTGTGATGCCATAAGAGTTTTTATATAAAGCCATGCTTTCATGCATCGCATAACGATGCTGATTTAACCAATTGCGAATACCGTTCATGATTTTTCCTCGACGTCTTCGAGCAGGGGTAATTTTTCTGTCACGGTCGTGTTCTCGATTTAAGTCACCCGCACAGAAAAAAAACCATGCATCAGCTCAAAATTATGTTCACCGGCTTGTTCTGGAAAGCGGTCATGCGTTGAAATAATGCACGTCGTTCCACCTTGATGGAATGAGCGCAAGAGCTCGATAATTTGCAAACTGTTTTCACGATCAAGATTTGCCGTTGGCTCGTCTGCAATAATAATTTTAGGTTGATTCACAATCGCACGCGCAATTGAAATTAACTGTTGCTGTCCACCCGATAAATAGCGCGGCATCTCATCTGCCAAATGTTGGGATTTGACGCAACTTAATGCGGCTAAAGCGCGTTCCTTAGCGACCTTCATGCTCAAGCCTTCAATCAAGAGCGGATGCATCACGTTCTTAAGCGCAGAAACATCATCTAACAAGGCATATTCTTGAAAAACGAACCCAATCCGTCGGCGAAAATACGGCAAATTCGACAGACTCATTTGACTAATATCGTAGCCATCAACTTCTATAGCGCCTGAGTCAGGGCGCGAAATGCCTGCAATCAATTTCAACAGGGTTGATTTGCCTTGTCCAGAATTGCCTCGTAAATACACCCACGATCCCGCCTCAACTGAAAACGATAAATCAGTAAAGAGGCTGACGTTGGCATGGTATTGCTTGGCGACATGCGAAAATTTAATCATGAGAAAAGCTTAATGAGAATATGAGATATCACAATCATTCTTTAATGTCAGGAAGAAATGAATTAATAAAGCGCTCAGGACGGAACACCGCTAAATCATCAATTCCCTCTCCTAACCCGACAAAATAAATTGGGATATGCCGAATGATCGGATCAAAAGGGAGGGCTAATAAGGCGCCACCTTTTGCACTGCCATCGATTTTAGTAATGATCAAACCGGTTAGTTGTACCGCAGCATCAAATGCACGAATTTGCGCCAACATATTTTGGCCGGTTGTGGCGTCCACTCCCAAAATTCTCTCGTGCGGCGCACCGATTAAGGCTTTATTGGCAACGCGTTGCACTTTTTTTAATTCTTCAATCAAATGCATTTGCGTCGGCAAACGTCCCGCCGTATCAATCAAGGCGACATCAACCTGTCGCGCCCTCGCCATTTGAATCGCGTCAAACATAATGCTGGCTGGATCACCTTGTTCGTTGCTCACAAAAAGACTGCTGTTTCGTTGCGCCCACATTGCCAGTTGATCGGAAGCGGCAGCGCGAAAGGTATCACCTGCCGCAAGTAATATTTTGTGTCCTTGAGTTTGTAAAAATCGCGCCAACTTACCAATACTGGTCGTCTTACCCACGCCATTAACGCCCAAAATCAACCACACTTCAGTCTGATGCTCTTTTTTTTGCTCAAATGTTCGTGGCGCCACGGTGAAACTACTCGTTAAAATTTCTTGTAATCCCCGTCTTAAAGAAACCCCTTCTTTTACTTTTTGACCGAGCGCCGCGCATATCTGACCTGCGGCCACAACACCCACATCGGACTCTAATAATAGAGTTTCTAATGATGTAATTTGTTGCTCAAGCGCGCTGGATGAGAGCAAACCAATTTGAATCAGTTTTTTCTTAAATTGATCAGACCAAGACATCAATAAATTCGTGAAAAATAGGGTTGTCGAAAAATATCATCGATTAGATTGTACCTAAGGGTCTTTGGAGTAACTGCTCTGGGGTGTTTTGATGCCGGCTTTTATCGTGGTTTTATCGTAATTTGACCCAAGTTATAACTATCGCCCTATCGACAATAAAATACTGGTTTCCGCGTAATGTCGCGTAACGTCACGTAATGCCACGTAATGCCACGTACCCTCTACAATCCCTCTTTTTCATCATAACGAATACTATGAAATCTCCTGAACTCTTGGCTCCTGCCGGCAGTTTGACTATGCTTAAAACTGCCTTTGCTTTTGGTGCCGATGCCATCTACGCGGGTCAACCGCGTTACTCTTTGCGGGTTCGAAATAACGAATTTGGGACACTTGATTCCTTGAATGAAGCGATTACTTACACCCGTGATTTGAATAAAAAATTCTTTCTGGTTTCTAATATTTTTCCGCACCAAGCCAAAACTAAAACATATTTGCGCGACATCG
>JAVKMA010000340.1:0-2412 GCA_031538685.1 Burkholderiaceae bacterium
AAAGTCATTCGCAAAACCACTATCTTGCGAGATTGCATCAATCGTCACCACTTGTGTGGGCGCATGCGAATCCACCGTAAAACTCACTGTCTCTGACATCGGGCTCACGTTAAAGGCCGAGTCAACCGCTTTAAAGCTATACACGTGTAGACCATTAGCCAGCACCGATGGTGGCTGGAAGGTCCACGCCCCCGTACTGTCAACTGTCACGTAATCAGCCGCATAATTCCCCGAGTCGTAGCGGGCCCCCGTGCTATCCGTACTACGGCCCGAACTGTCAACCAAGACCCCTTGACTGTTACGCGACAGAACTAGGCCGTCGCCGTTGATGTCCACTTGCGCGCCTGAATTATCAAATACCGCAATCAATGCATCTGGCTCACCTTTTCCGACAATTTTTGGACGTTGTACCGATGTTGTGGCACCATTAACCGCGATGCTCGAGCTGGTGCTACCCTCTGTAGTATCAATCGTATCAACCGTCGGCACAGTGGGCGCCACCGTATCAACGGTAAAGCTGCCTAAAACTCTAGGCACACTGGCATTACCCACTCTATCAGCCAAGATCACCGTCACATTATGCGATCCGTTCCAATTCGCGCTGTCATAACCGTCTTTTTGAATCAAGTCATCTAATGACCAGGTCACTTGATGATTGTTCATATGTATTTGGGTGATGAGAGTCGAGGCGACTGTCACTCCACCCCAGATCAACATCGCTTTTCCACCGGGCTGAATATTGGTATTGTTTAGATCCGCCGTAATCGTATATGGCGCTCCTGTACGCGCGTTATGATCGGCCAAGTTGATCACTTGATCCGTCAAGTTTGAACTCAAAATGATACGCGGCGCAACCGGTGGATGGGTACCCAAAATAACCGTATTATCTGATCCTGACGATCCCGAATAGCTCGCTTCTGAGACCGCGCCCACATTACCCGCTTGATCGGTTAACTGCGCTGAAACCTTATAGGCAGCATCCGCGATCCTACTTAAATCGCTTAAGGTAAAGGTCGTCGAGACGGTATGACTGTCAATATCCGCCTGTTTCAGTACCACTCTACGGGTCAAGCTACCCCAAGTGAAAGTCAAAGTATCACCCACTTTGGCGTTACTGTGCGTCAAATCACTACTGACCGTAATCGGCGCAGTTTTTAAATCTTGTAAATTAATAATTCCATCGGCCACGGCGCTGCCCGCAAAGGTCGTGGTCGGCGCTAAAGGCGCAACGGTATCCAATATCACCTCTTGAGTCACAGCACCCGCACCGACCAGATTACTGCTGTCAGTCAAGCGCGCCTTGATATTCCAGCTGCCCGTATGCGTGCTGGTGTCGGTATAGGTCCAAGCAGTTCCCGTGGGCACTACAGCCGTCCAATTCACGCCATTATCCAAAGATACTTGCAAGACTTGACCCGTGGTCAAAGCCGCACTCAGACTCCCACTCACTACCCGTGGACTCGAACCATCATTCGTGATGAAATCAGTCGCACTGGCGCCAGAGTCTCGAGTCATTGAGCTAATCGTAATCAGTTGTGTTGGCCCATGAGAATGAACCGTAAAACTGACCGTCGCACTTCTATGTGTTAAATCAATATTGCCGGCCTGATCAGTCGCCACGGTGTACCAAGTATGCACCCGATCTGCTAGGGGGCTACCCGAAGGCACCGTAAAGCTCCAGTTACCACTGGCGTCGACATTGGTCTCACCGACTTTTAGATCCGTTACTTGATCAAATACACTCACTTTAGAATTTGCCTCCGCACGACCTGAAATCGTCGGATAAGGATCACGCGTCGTTCCGCCCGAAGTAATACTCGCCACATCGTCACGCGGCGTGCTAATCACAACACCCGAAGCATTGCGGGTTAAAGTCGGCGCGTCTGGCGCCACCGAATCAACTATAAAATTTGTTTGGAGCACTTGCGCGCTTTCATTGCCCGCTTTATCCTTAATTTTCACGCGCAAATCGTATTCACCACCACTGACCAAAGTGCCCGTCAAACTGCTTGGCAATACCACCTGAAAAGACTTATTGGTAATGTCTGCAGACGATAAAGTCACCTGCGTTGACACCACAGCTCGAGTTTCTTTATTAGTCACAAACAAAGTGACTTGATCGCCCTCTTGTGCAGCTGCGTCGCCAGTTTCGGTCAAAGTAAAATTCAGGGCTTGTGTTCGCTCGGCCGCATTTAAATAACCATCCGCTAAAGGCTCACCCGCGGCCATCGACAAAGTTGGGTTTGCCGGCGCCACCACATCCAAACTGACATTCAAAGTATTGCTATAAGGCCCCGCATTGCCCGCAACATCAATCACCCGCCCCTTAATCGGCAAGGCGTTTGAAGAACCCGCCGATTGAATCGTCGAAGCATCAAAAACCACCACCACTTGACTCACCGGCGTCGTTGG
>JAVKMA010000341.1:0-5430 GCA_031538685.1 Burkholderiaceae bacterium
GTGACGATTTGACGATAAATACGAGTGCCGCAGTGGGAAGCTTTGTCAATAAGAATGCGGGGACAGGTAAAGTTGTCGCGGTGAGTAATCTGACCTTGTCGGGAGCTGCCAAGGATAACTACACCCTAGCGACTATCTCGAGCACAACCAGTGCGGATATTAGCAAAGCGAGCATTACCGTGAGCGGGATTACCGCTGTGAATAAGGTTTACGATGGCACGACGAATGCGACGATCAACGCGTCTGGGGCAGTTTTAACCGGTAAGGTCAGTGGTGACGATTTGACGATCAATACGAGTGCCGCAGTGGGAAGCTTTGTCAATAAGAATGCGGGGACGGGTAAAGTTGTCGCGGTGAGTAATCTGACTTTGTCGGGCGCAGCCAAGGATAACTACAACATAGCGACTGCCTCGAGCTCGACCAGTGCGGATATTACTAAAGCAAGCATTACCGTGAGCGGGATTACCGCTGAGAATAAGGTTTACGATGGTACGACGAATGCGACGATCAACGCGTCTGGGGCCGTTTTTACCGGTACGGTCAGTGGTGACGATTTGACGATAAATACGAGTGCCGCAGTGGGAAGCTTTGTCAATAAGAATGCGGGGACAGGTAAAGTTGTCGCGGTGAGTAATCTGACCTTGTCGGGAGCTGCCAAGGATAACTATGAATTGGCGACTATCTCGAGCACAACCAGTGCGGATATTAGCAAAGCAAGCATTACCGTGAGCGGGATTAGCGCTTCGGATAAGGTATACGACACGACAAAAAACGCGACATTGTCGGCAATTTTTGCAGCAGGCGCCGCACCGATCAGCGTGAAAGGTGTTGTTGATGACGTATCGTTGCAATTAGTCGGTACGTTTGCTGATAAAAATGTTGGCCTAGCGAAAGTGGTCACCCTGGATAATGCGACCTTACAGGGTCTTGATTCAGCTAATTATCAAATGGTCAATTCTTCCAGTCCACTCACGACCAGTGCGAATATCCGTCGTGCTGAGGTGACGTACACACCCAATCAGGTGACCAAAGTTTATGATGGCAATCGATCGACCAATGCTGGATTTGAGATAGTTGCTCCAGGCGTGATGGATACCCTTTTATTGACCTTTGTCCCTTCTTTTGATACGTCCAATGTGGGTACTCAAAAAATAACGGTGGGTTTAGGTGCGGTCAAACAAGTAAGAGATGCAGGCGGTGTGGCCGAGGACCTTAGCCTTTTGAATAGCACGAGCGTGATTGACGCTGCCAGTAATGTGACTTTAACGACTGAAAAATATCAAACCGCTAATTACAATTTTACGATTAACTCAAATGTAGGCACGATTACGCCACTAAATATCAGCGTGACTAACGTGACAGCGAACTCTAAAGTTTATGACGCAACAACCTCTGCCAATATAAACGTGGTATTTAGCAGTAATTTAGCGGCTGCGGGGGTAAGTTTAAACGGCGTCAGTTTTGTCAACGCGAATGTGGGACAAAACATCGGATTAACGGGCGATCGATTGACCTTAAGCGGGGCTAATGCGGGAAACTTTAATTTGCTCACGACTAATTTGAGTCATATCAGTGGGTCTTCAGTGATTGGGGCAAATATTACCCCCGCGTCAATTAGTTATACTGGGTTAAGAGCTGCTACCAAGGAGTACGATGGGCTGCAAAATGCGAGTTTAGATTTAAGTGGCGTGGTTTTATCGGGTGTTCTGGGTGGAGATAGCGTGGCATTAAATACCACGAATGTGTCAGCGCTGTTTGATACTGTAGATGCGGGGAGTAATATAACGGCGAGGGTCGCTGGATTAGATCTGAACAACGCAAACTATAGGTTAGTTTCTGGTGCTGATGCGCCTACGCTTAAGGGAGTGATTAGCAAGCGTGATATCACTGTGGCAGTAGGTGATACGGTCAAAACTTACGACGGTAACCTGACAACGAATGCGACTTTTTCTTTAGAAAATAGCACCAGTTTTGCTTTATCGCAAAATATCAGCTCAATTGCGTACCAGTTTGACAATAAAAACGTAGGAACAGGTAAAACGCTCAGCGCATCAAATGTTGTCATTAGCGATCGTGCCGGTTTGGATCAGAGTCGTAATTACACCATTACCGTGCAAAACAGTACGCGGAGCGCGATCAACGTCGCTAATCTCAGCGTAAGTGCGGCGAACGTGACCAAAGAATATGACGGGACTTTATCGGCAACGGGAGCACTCGCTGAAGCAATGGGCGGCACTCGTTTATATGGCAGTGATCGGCTTAGTGGCGGCACTTTTCTGTATACGAATAAGAATGCGGGTTCGGGTAAAACGGTGACGGTCAGTAATGTGACGGTAGACGATGGTAATGGCGGCAACAACTATCGACTCACTTTTGTTGATAACGTGAACAGCGTGATCAACGCAAAAAATATTACCTTTTCGGCTACTGGTAATGTGACCAAAACTTATGATGGAACCAATATGTCATCGGCGTCAGTGATGGACTTATTAGATGGCATTATTGTCGGTGACCGTATTGTCGACGGTTCAGCAACAGTCGTTTATAACGATCAAAATGTCGGTGTGGGTAAAACAATTAGGGTGAGTAGTGCCAGATTACAAGACGCCAGTGGCACAGACGTCAGTGCGAATTACATCATTAACTCATTAGACAATAAAAATGGTGTGATTGAAAAAGCGGTACTGCGCGCCACTGGTAGTGTACAGAAAAACTATGATGGAACGACTCGATTTTCAAGTCGTTCACCGGGATCTTCGGTTAATCTTAATCTTGTTGGAGTTTTAGCCGCAGATCAAGGGCGCGTAACGGTTGACGAGGTCAATGGCGTATTTGATACGGCCGAATTAGGAGGGGGTAAGTCAGTCACATTCTCTTCTGGAACCTTAGGCGGCGCAGCTGGGATGAATTATTTATTAAACAGCGCACAGCTCACTGGAAGTGTACTTCCGGGTACTTTTAATTCGCAAACCTTCGTGCAAAACATGATTGATTGGACGGTGACTTTACGCGGTGATTACCGTGCAAAACCCTTATCGATTCAGACGATAAAGCCTGTTAGTTTCGATTTTAGGCTTAGACTATCGCGCTTACCCAAGCTTGGGGTCGGAGCGAAAATAGCTGGAACCATGTCGATAACAAAAATTAAAAATAATGCTCAAGGCAATAAAAAAGGGCTTGCTCCCAAGGCAGTCAATTCTCGTCCGCTGAAGGTATAGAACGCAATCAAGGCGTCCGGCAGATTCATTGTTATGGGCACTTCTATCAATTCATTTTTTCGGCGAATTGCTTTGTTGCGCAGTACGCAAAATCCTCACGTACTGTATGTACGCTCCGGTTTCTGTGTGCTGTGCGCCGCGCACTTCATCCGCACATTCTGTATTGATAGAAGTGCCCTTGTGAAGAAGGTTTGCTCACTCGTTAATTACGCGTGACTCATACGTTAATTACGCGCTAATTAAGCGCTTAACAGATTGCCTTGTCTAAATGCAATCTGTCCGGCGATTTTGCCCAGTTCTTGATGTGCTTGCGCAAAACGATCGTTTTGCCGCACAAACAGACAACCTTCAATCGTGCTTTTGACGAAGCTGACTTGACTGGTATAGGGATTGATAATTTCGGCGATTACCGTGTCGATTGTCACTTGTTGTCCGACTTGGCAATGAAAAACAATGATCCCACTGTGCGGTGCGTATATTGTTTCGACGCCGGCTAGGGGCGTGGCCGGACACGAAAGTTCGGGTAAGGTTACCGCGTGATCTTCAAGGACGCCCAGATAACGAAAATAATCCAGAAAATGCTGGCAATCAGCTTGCGCATTGGCATGTGATACATCGGCTTCACCACGTAATTCAATCGTGCTCGATAGGCAAGACAGCGGAATCGGGTAGGCACCCTTAAAATTTTCCTCAACGTACTGCGCCAGTTGCCACCATGGACTGCTTAAGGCTTCATCAAAGCAAAATCCTTGATTGGTACTAAAACCACGTGCCCACAAAACCGTTTGAGCGCGTAAAAACTGTGCCAATACTTCACCGCGCGATAAATAAGCGTGTTCCACATACAGGTGTAACACTGCTTCAAAGTCGCAATGCAAATCCAGTACCACGTCAGCATCGTGTGCCAACAACAGCAAGGTCTGGCGCAAAGAATCCAATTCTGTGCGCACGGGAGTTGCGCGTAAATATTGCCCAATTGCGGATCGAATCAGTCGGCGATTCTGAGACGCGTTGTCCGTCAGTTGCGGAATTAACGAGGTTTTGAGGAGCTGAAAAAAATCAGGGTAGTGGCGATTGAAATTTTCGCCACTGGCTTGTTCAAAACGCCCCAATCCATGCTGCATGAGCACTTGGTCCAGACCAATTGGGTTAGCCATTGGAACCAATACAATTTCACCGTTAATGTGCGGCTCTAAAATTTGTAACTGCTCTTTTAAATGGTGCGCGACTAACATTCCGGGAACTTCATCAGCGTGTAATGCCGCTTGAATATAAATTTTTTGACCGGATTGTTTTCGGCCAAAGTGCAGGCTGGTCAGTGCTCGTTGTGTGCCGGCAGAACTGAAAAGTAAAGCATGATGTTGGATTTCCATAATCAGTGTCAGGTGAGTTGTATACGGGTGTAAATGGGCATAATCATCAAGTCTGCAAAAATGGACAGTCATGCCTATAATCAAGACTGTTTTGCACTGCACCAAGTGCGTTCATTTATTTTGTGATTGTAAATTTCTATGTCAGATGCTATTCGGATCATTAAAAAATACGCTAATCGCCGCTTGTATGATACTGAAACCAGTTCGTACATTGTCTTGCATGATATTAAAGACTTGGTCATGGCGCATCAGAGATTTCAAATTGTGGATGCCAAGACCGACGAAGATTTAACTCGTAGCGTCTTGTTGCAAATTATTTTGGAAGAAGAAGTGATCGGGCATTCAGGGGCAATTTTTACTGCGCCGGTACTGGAACAAATTATTCGTTTTTATGGCCATTCGATGCAAGGCTTGATGGGTGTGTACTTAGAAAGAAATCTGCAAACTTTGAGCGACATTCAAAACAAAATGAACGAAAGCACCAGCAATCAGGCCGGTTTAATTTCGCCTGAAGCGATGTTGGACTTTATGAATTTGCAAATGCCGATGTTGCAAGGCGTGATGAACAATTATGTTGAACAAAGTAAAAATATGTTTTTCAATATGCAAAATCAAATGCAAAACATGTTCGCTACACCCTCAACAGCGCCCGATATGGCCGCGTCCAATAGTTCTATAAAAGCTAAATAAAAATAACATGTTGCGCGACAAGAATACTCACCCCTCATTAACTTTAGTCAGCCGCATGGCGATTTTTGTATGGCTTCAATAGGTTTTGTCTCTTTAGGCTGTCCAAAAACCTTGGTTGATAGCGAACAAATAATTACTTCTTTGCAGCA
>JAVKMA010000342.1:0-3258 GCA_031538685.1 Burkholderiaceae bacterium
CGCCAGATATGTTGAACAAAGATACTTGTGTTTTATCTGTGAGGTTAAATGTAAATTTTTGGTTGTAGTGACCAGAACCAATAGCTGCGTTTGGGTCTGATGCATCAGAGTAATTCCAAATATAAGGTGAGCGGTAACCAAAACTCATGGTCCCGCCTGAATATGAATAATACCCAGCGCCACTGAATGGTATTGAATTAGCGCAAGTATCGGCAGGTGTGGTACAACTAACATTTAAAATTCGATTGCAGGTCTGATTCGCCTGTACTTTTAGAGTTGCGTCGCATTGGTAATTGGTGTTTTGGTCAACGACGACTTGCTGACCAACAGGACAGTTATTAAATTTTTGTTCTCTAAACTCGCGACAAATTTCAGTTTTGTAGAAAACGGATGAGGTGTTGTTTGTTGTACACGCGCTATAGGAGTTGCTGAGCGAGCCAATTTGCTTTCCACTTGAGTCAATGTTGGCGGCGGCACCCTGAGTAATTCCCCCACTTTTTTGGATGAGTGGATCATTTTGTTTAATGGTGATCTGCGGGCGTTGTTGAGGGTTGCGTGCAATAAAATTTATGGCAGCGCACTCCTTGGCCGCAGGTGATCCATCGTTAGCCTGTTGCGCACACTGTTGTATTTTTTGTGCGCCAGGTTCAAATAAACTTCCTTTTCCGTTTTGATACAGTGATTTAAGCTGTTCCGCGTCACCGCGCACTGTTGAGTTAACTGGAATCCCCCCATACTTTTGAAGTGGGTCGTTGGCCACATTGGTTTCTAAGCCCTTGGAGCGATCTTGCCCAAAGGATTTGGCATCTTGAGAAGGGGTCTGTCCATACGAAGCATTCGAACCATACGAACTAAACATTAAAGTGATGCTGACAAGGCCAATGATGCTTAGGTGAGAATGTCGCATCATGGACGCTCTCCTAGCAAGGCGAGTTTTTCTGCAAGAAGCGTTTGGAGCGTTGTTGGAACGGTTTTCTGTAGTGAACGCAAAGCATAGGCTAAGGACACATCTCCCGACACAGTAGCGCTTTCTGCGCTGGTGCACTGGGTATTGGCCAAACATTCGCTGGTGGACTTTACGGCTAAATAAGTGGGTACGACGGTAATGCCATACTGATTGAATAACTGCGGATAAATCTGAATGGAGGCGCCCAATCTGGCGTATTGAGCCATTGCTTCGGTGGTTTTTTGTACCGAACCTTCGACGAATCCGCGTAAGACCAAGGTCACATTGGCCCGCCCTGCGTCGCGAGCTAATTTCTTGAGATTCTCGGGTGGCATAGATGCAGAGATCGCCACAAAAATCGTTGGTTGATTCGCCTTATCCAATAGTTCTTTTGAAAAGCCCGTCGCGTTCAAAAAATTTAACTTGGCGGGTGTTTGTCCGCTCTTAATCAAATCAGTCC
This sequence comes from Burkholderiaceae bacterium, assembly GCA_031538685.1. Taxonomy (GTDB): domain Bacteria; phylum Pseudomonadota; class Gammaproteobacteria; order Burkholderiales; family Burkholderiaceae; genus JAVKLU01. Next base: position 1,407 of record JAVKMA010000342.1, read on the forward strand.
ATTCAGAGGCCCTCACCTGGATTGCGCACATGCACAGTGCCAAGAACAGCACTAAGGGCCAGAAACAATTCATCGAAAGAAATACTCTAAATTTAGGCATACTCATCTCAAGAGGGTGGGCGCGCACAACAGTCGCGCTTGCGCCAAATTTGATACACAAAATCCTCTCCCGCATAAGGAAATTCAGAACCTGCTCCACTCAAAATAGCGGTACGACCAAGGGGTTGACAGCACCCCGCAACGGGATTGGAAGTGGCGGGAATTGGGTAAGTCATTTGAATTTTGAAGTCACGTTTATTTAAAATGACTTGTGGGAACATATGACACATACCTTCTGTGCCAGAACCTGCAAAGAGCAATAACTCACGGCCCATTTTGGCGGCCATCCGTTCGGCGATCAGGGTGCTGGCTTCGACGCCACCGGTATGGGCGGAAACTCGACCATTCAAGGGATACATCGAGCCGTGGCATCCGTCACACCAATACAGTGCCGAAATGGGGAAATTAGCGGTTGAGGAGATGCAATCCACCGCGCAAGCGGCTTGTGCAATTGGGTTTGCAAACAGCACCGCATCAGGATTAAGGACGATAGTGGCTTCATCGTCAGCCCACGTGGGGTCGAACTCCGTCATATAGCCCACATCGAAGGACCCTGCTTGCAAGCAAGCGAAGTCCAGTACTAATCCAGTCCAAGCTACGACGGGATTGGCGTACCAGTGGGCTTGATAGAAGGAAGATTTACTACCATTTTTAGACTGATTTTGTACGTGCGCAGGGGCGGGAACCAAGGTGCCTAAATTAGTCGCGGCCAAGGACACCATACAGAACGGGGCTCTTGTTACTTCAACTAATCGGATCGGTTCCCAAAACGACACATTGACGCCTGGGATTGGCGAATCTGGACAGGTACATACTAAGCCCGATGGACTAGAGCCGTTGTCCTGTGGCTTTTTGAACAAATCTTTTAAGCCCGTAAATTTCTGGGGGACCTCAACACCGCCGATACGCATTGGGAAGAGGCACATCCAACAGACGTCAGTTACGGGATTAAAAATGCGTCCGACACAACTGGCGACTTCAGCCTTGGCAGCCCCCGCCAATAGCAGTGTGATGCAGACTAAAAGCGTCGGCAATTGTTTTGACAAGTAGGTCATAAAACCACCTCATCAATCTTGAGTTTTTTGTGCTCTTGGGAAACGATCGCGGGGATGGCCTTAATGCCAAAACGTGTGCTTAATAAGCCACTTTGGTCGAAGTAAAACGGGATCGCATATTTGCGTCCTAAATCCAAGGGGCGGCCTTTGACTAGGATTATTTTTAACTTACCGTCATAACGGCGCATCAAATCTAGTGCGAATTGGATATGAAGATGGTTTTTACCGTCGATAAACAGCCAGTGTTTAGAGAAACTGACCCAGTCTAGAGGGTTGACTCTCGTCCCTGCTTTGTGAAGTACATTGCCTTGCCCGTCGGGCAAATCCTTGTCTAAAATGAAGCTTGGGTCGTAGAAAAAAGTCTTTGCTTCTTTGGCTAGCGGTAAGTTGATCGGCGGCGGTTCTTCGACTGATTGGATTGATCGTTCTACGAACTCACGTTGTTTCTGCGCGAGTTCGCCTGATTTATCCATTGCCGCCAATTTGTCCTGAATTTGGTCTAATGCAGACGGCTCCTTAATCTCGTACACAGGGCCGATCACCGTGGCGGCGTCGACACGAGACACCACTCCGACACTGAGCAAAAAGATCGCATAACTGCTAAAGATGAGCACGCCGATACGCTCTCTTGAGCGTAAGCGATAGCGAATAGGAATGACTGCGAGCAACATCACCATACCCAAACTCCCTTGCCCACA
>JAVKMA010000343.1:0-4435 GCA_031538685.1 Burkholderiaceae bacterium
CGTTAGGAAGGCCGTTGTTGACAATATAGGTAGTGTGAAGGTAGTGCGCAACTAGTGTGGCAAGGCAAAATGACGCCGTAATCGTTCTTGCAGCGATCCTTGCTCATGATGTCTTGGCAAGCACTATTGATTGATTCAAATTTGATTGATTCAAAACTTTAAAACCATCATGGAAACACGCAAACCCTTTCCCATTCCTGTTCGTGCGATTGAAGGCCTGTTAGGGCCGGGCAGTCACGCCGAAGACGATGTATTGGAATACATCGATATGCCCAAAGACATGTCAACCTATCGCCCACCGGTGATTCCTGATGATGTTTTGCGCGATCAAAGCGCGGCGGGCAGCTATTTGCATCAAGCGCTGACCTTGGCACAAAATTATCAAGGCGTTTCGCAAATTATTTCCTTGAAAGACGCCGATATCAAAACACGCAACGTCATTAATCAAGTTTTTGGTGAAGGTGAGGTAGCGGCAAAATTTGAAACGCCCACCTTCAAAATTCATGCGCAAGAGTCGGTGTTTGCCGGTATTTGGCGCGTGGTGCACATGAGCGGATTTGGCGACAGCTGGCACTTAGCCGATGATTACATCGAAATCGCCAGTTTTCCTGAATGCTTAATTGACTTGGAAGACGGTGTTGATTTAGATCAAATGGTTGCCAACTTTACCTGGCCGGCCGAAGTGATGAACGCGCCAACTTTGATGGAGGAAATGCGTGAGCAAATTGCGCTAGATCGCGCACAAGGCCGTATCCGCGAACAAGCCTACATCATCAATTTAACTTTGTTGCCGCTGTCTCCTGAAGATGTTGGGGTGATGGATGCGCTGTTAGGTGATAGTCAAGTGACGATTTTGTCGCGTGGTTATGGCAATTGCCGTATTACGCGTTGCGCGGTTGCTGGCGTGTGGCGTGTGGTGTATTACAACTCGCAAGATTCAATGATTTTAAATACCATCGAAATCGTTCGGATTCCATCAGTCGCGTGCGCCTCGCCAGAAGATTTGCACGACAGTGCCGAGCGTTTGACCGAAGTCTTAGCGTGGTTAGAGTCGCAATAAGTGCAGAGCTTTGTGCGCACTCGTCATAATGATCCGCAATTTTTTAAAGTGAATTTATGAGTGCAGAAAACCATGGTCGTGCGGGATTTGAAGGTAGCTATTTAGGTGACTCTGGCAAAATCACTGCCCAGACTCGTTTGGAATGCAAAATTTGTTGGTGGGTTTACGATCCCAAAGAAGGAGATCCGCAGTGGCAGATAGAACCCGGAATTGCGTTTACTGATCTGCCTGATCATTGGTGTTGTCCACAGTGTGATGGCGCACGCGAACAGTTTATGGTGTTGGATTCAGATTGACAATGCGCGTTCAGGCCTTACAAAATTTGTTTGAGCGGATCGCGCGTGAACGGATGCATGATGTTCCAATTTGCAATCAGCAATTACAGGTTGCGACGATAGGTTTTACGCCGTATCAATGGATCGCTCCGCAAAATAACAATCAGCTTGATGCTCAAAGTCGTGATCAAAATCGTGATCAAAATCATGACACCGTGTCGAACATCAAGGGCAGTTTAGGCGTTTTGATTACCCCGTGGTGCATGAATTGGGTTTTTCTCGCAGATGATGCACGACAACATCCGCCAGTCGGTGTCGAGCGGGCGCATCAGTGGGGCGCTGATCGCTATATGTTTATTGGCGCGTACGAAGATTTTGGCGGCACTTATCCTTTCGGCGGATTTGAGGCCTGCTCTTTAGTATCGCCGGTGTTGGAGTTTGCTGATCAAGCCGCGGCGGTGGCCTTGGCTCAAGGAGTGATGCAAGAGTGGCATCAGATGCAAGACGCCTTACGCATTGCGCAGGAAAAAGCGACGCAGCTTGTGGCGCAACAGGCTCTAGCAGATGCGCAAATTGATAGCAGTCGGCGCAATTTTTTGCGCGGTCGTGTTCAGCAGACGTAATCGGCAATGACGATTACGATTCGAGTGACCCCCAATGGGGTTGAAGTTGATAACCGCCGTTTTTTGCTGGCTGAGCAAGCCTTGATCGGATTAGCGCCCGAAGTCGCTTTGAAACGGGTTGATGTTTTACTGGCACTGTGTGGTCATGCGCATCAAGCTGCTTTGAAACTCGCTCTGGTCGCTGCACAGGGAGGTGATCATGTGCTTGCGACGCAACAAATATTGCCCACCCTGATTCACAGCAGCTTGCAAGAACATGCGCGTTATTTGGCAATGAGTGCTCGCGTTTTACCCGTGACTTTGGCACGCCAGTTATTACAAGCCTCAGTTCAAGAGGCACCAAAAATGTGGAAAGAATTGGTGTTTGGTCAGAGCTGGTCAGATTGTTATGCGGCGTTAACAATAAATTCACAAAAGCAATCAAAGCAACAAAATCAACAAAGGCAACAAAATGAGCAGAGGAGTATTGCGGGTCTCTACGATTGGCTGAACACAAAGCAGGCCACGAGTCAGGCAAGTAGCGTCATCGCGTGGAACTTTGATAAGTGGTTGCGCAGTGCGCGCGAACTGTCTGATGAGGTGTTTGCAATCGATGCGCCTCGTGCAATTGCTGCACCTTGTGCAACCGATTCCCCTGCGGCAGTTCCTGAAGTGTCTTCATTGCGTTTGCCGACGACGGCAACGCAGTGGCAAGAGTGGCAAGCTTTGACTCAAGTGCCCAGTGTCCAACGCTATCGCCCCCTGTATCAGGGGCAATGTGCCGATGCCAGTGTGGCGGCTTTGTATGGTGCAACAGGCCACATGGTGGCGCGAGAATTGGCGCGTTTGGCGCAAATTGTGCGCATGATTAGTGGGGCTGATGGTGTTGATGCTGATACAAGCGCGTTTAGGCTGGCACCACAAGACGGTATGGCGGCGGTAGAAATGGCGCGTGGTATTTTGGTACATCGGGTGCGTTTAGATGCGATGGGAAAAATTGCTGAAGTGAATATTTTGGCACCGACTGAGTGGATGTTCCATCCGCAGGGGGTCGTGCAGCAAACGCTTGAATCTATGCGGCAGCGTGGCGTACTGAATGTCGATCGCATCAATGCGGTGATGCAAATTTTTGACCCCTGTGTAGCGTGGCAAGTGGAGTGAAAAATAACACGCTGATGCGCTTTATTTTTGATCAAGCGGTCACTATATTTTGTTGATGAGTTTTTAAAAAGAGTATTCATGCACGAAGCCAGTATTGCCACCGCAATTTTGACAATGGTTGAGCAGGCGCTTAAAAACGAATCGCCGCCGCCACAAGTGTCGCGCTTGGTGATCGAGTACGGCGCGCTGGCGGGCGTTGAGCTACGGGCTTTAGAGTTTTCGCTCTCTGCCTTGCAGCTTGGTACGGTACTTGAAGGTGCAACAATTGAGTATCAAGAGCAGAGCGGGCAAGCGTGGTGTTTTACGTGCGATAAAACGGTGGCGATTTATTCGCGGCTGGATTCTTGCCCCGATTGTGCGGGTACGCGTTTACAGGCAACGGGCGGCACCGAGGTGACGGTGAAAGAGTTGTTTGTGAAGGAATAATTGAATTGATTCATTAGAAAGGATTTTTATGTGTGTTATTTGTGGATGTTCAGGATCATCAAGCTTATCAACGGCGCAAACTGCGGATAAAACCAAGGACGCGATGGCACAGCCCGCTGGACAGCATTTGCATTTTGGTTTGAATTCTGCCGGCGTCAGCGTGCCGGGGATGAGTACCGAGCGCGCGATTCAGTTGGAACAAAATGTCTTGTCGGCTAACAATTCAATCGCCCAACAAAATCGTGTGCACTTTCATGATCATGGTGTCCTCGCCTTAAATTTTGTATCCAGTCCTGGTTCTGGCAAAACGACTTTGTTATGCGCGAGCTTGGCTTTGTTAAAACAACAGCATCCCGAAATTTGTTTGTCGGTGATTGAAGGCGATCAGCAAACTTCGGTTGATGCCGATCGTATTCGCGCGACCGGTGTCGAGGCGGTACAAGTCAATACCGGTAAGGGTTGCCATTTGGATGCGCCGATGGTGGCACAGGCGTTTGGTCAATTACCGGTGCACGATCATGGCGGGATTTTGATGATCGAAAACGTCGGTAATTTGGTTTGTCCGGCGATGTGGGATTTGGGTGAAGCGGCCAAAGTTGCGGTGTTATCGGTCACCGAGGGTGAAGACAAACCTTTGAAATATCCCGATATGTTTGCCGCAGCATCGGTCATGCTTCTGAACAAAGTGGATTTATTGCCCTATGTGTCCTTTAACGTGAGTCAATGTTTAGTCAATGCGCGTCGGGTCAATCCGCACATTCAAATTATTGAAGTCAGCGCAACTACCGGCGCGGGAATGGCGTCGTGGTTGTCGTGGTTGTTGCGGCATTAACAATCGGTGCGGGATAACACACACGATAACGGCCACGATAACGATCACTATCATCATGGTCACGGTCATCCGCATGGAC
>JAVKMA010000344.1:0-1595 GCA_031538685.1 Burkholderiaceae bacterium
AGGGCACTTCTATCAATTCATTTTTGCGGCGAATTGCTTTGTTGCGCAGTACGCGAAATCCTCACGTACTGTATGTACGCTCCGCTTTCTGTATGCTGTGTGCTGTGCGCCTCGCACTTCATCCGCACATTCTGTATTGATAGAAGTGTCCTAAAACTACTCACCGTTAATCAAGCGAATCAACCAATTTGGCCACTACGCCTGCCCAATTACCCGCCTCCGTTTGTCGAAACAAACGTGCACTGGGATACCAGGGACTGTCATCACGTTCCAACAACCAACGCCAACACGCCGCGTATTGCAAGGGAATCCACACAGGTTGATTAAGCGCACCGGCTAAGTGCGCGATGACCGTTTCCACCGAAATAACTTGATCCAACAAACTGATCAACGCGGCGGTATCAGAGAAGGATAAAAAATCAGCGGAGAAATCAATCAACTTACCCTCTTTGCACAATTGATCAAACAATATTTGATCGGATTGCGGTATCTTTTTTTGCAAAGAATAAAACCGTATACCCTTTCTATGCCCCGCTTCGATCAAAGGCATCATTTGCACTAAAGACATCGAACGAAAGGCATCGGTTTTATTTTCAGGATTGCCACACCAAGCAAAACCGATTTTTTTGCCCGAGGCCTGTTGTTCGATTTTTTGACGCCATTGCTTTTGCTGCGCTTGTGGCGGCGTTAAATAAGGACTATTTTGGGGAATTTGATCAATACTTAATTGCAAAGCCAAGGGCAAACTGACTAATGGAATTTGAGCATCATAAGCGGGAGCAGGCGTATCCCAAGGCCAAAATTGCTCGACCCCTTGAATGCTATGCATCAACTCATGCAGCTCCGCAGGTGGATTAAAAATCACTCGAATTCCTTGTTTGATCAACAGAGGAATCAAGCGCGCAAATTGAACGATGTCGCCAAAACCTTGTTCGACATGCACGTATAAAACTTTTCCTCGCATATCAAACTGGCCTAACCACAAAACTCCTTTTTCACCATGCACCACCACATCTTTTTGCGACCAACGCCATTCATAACCACGCCAACCGGACACAAAATCACCCAAACGCAAACGCGTACAAGCGTGAGCAAAATGCGCCTCGGCAAATTGTGGCTTAGCGTGCAAAGCGGATTCATAAAAACTCAAGGCTTCGTCATAGCGGCGAAAACTCTCTAAAATGCTGGCGTGGTTGTACAAAACTTCCGCATCCAAAGGCGCTAACTTGACAGCCAAAGTCGAATAAGCCAAAGCTTTTTCTGAACGCGCCAGGCGATTACACGTCGAGGCCAAATTGGTGAGTAATACAAAATCATCGGGGAATAAGGCAATGCCTTGCTCAAAAACCTCGACTGCTAACTCGCGTTTCCCTAAATGTCCGAGGGCGTTCGCGGCGCCGTTATAGCCATAACGCACTTTAGGGAAACGTTGTCGAATCAATTCAAAAACACGCAAACTATCTTCAAAAGATTTCCATTGATCGTAGGTTCCGGCAATTTTGCGCCACAAATCTAGCTCATCGCTTAACAAAGCTTCCGCCGCTTTCAGATGGGTTTTAGCCAGAATCAATTGATTTAAAAAATAGAGCGAACAA
>JAVKMA010000345.1:0-5330 GCA_031538685.1 Burkholderiaceae bacterium
CAGAAGTCTTGCAACGCGCGGCAGGGATAGACTTTCACAGTAATGGCGGGATGGGACAAATATCAAGTTTGCATATTCGCGGCAGTAATAGCGCCCACGTGTTGTTATTGCTTGATGGTGTGCGCTACGGCTCTGCGGCTTCAGGTCTGGCGACATGGGACAGCCTGCCCTTGACCTCAATTGAGCGGATCGAAATTATTAAAGGCCCCGCGTCGTCCTTATACGGTAGCGATGCCGTAGGTGGCGTGGTGCAAGTGTTCACGCGAAAAGGCGTGACCGGTGTAAATCCCTATGTTTCGCTAGGATTGGGGACTGATGAGCAGCGCAAATTAAACGTCGGCGTCAGCGCGAGCAAGGGCGCATTGCGCTATCAGGTGAATGTTGCCACACAAGAAAAAAATGAAATTTCAGCAACTAACGCCAAAAATACGTTTGGTTTTAATCCGGACCGTGACCCTTTTCGCAACGACAGCATCGATGCGTCATTAGACTATGCGGTGAATCAAAATTGGTCAGTCAATGCGCGGGCACTCAATAGTGCAGGTGTGGCGCGTGTTGATAACGGACTTACTTCGTTTGATACGCGTTCTGAAATCGGTGCCCAGGTCTATTCTGTTGGAGTCAATGGACAATTAACATCGAATTGGAAAACTCAAATACTGATCGGACAAAGTATTGATAAAAATGTGTCCATCGATACCAGTGAAGGCATCACAACATCATCGCCGACCAATACCACACAACAGCAGTATTCATGGCAAAACCAAATCGTCACACCCATCGGTATTGCTTTAGTCGGCGCAGAACATCTCGCGCAATCGATTAACAGTACAACGGCGTACGACCTAAGTTCACGCGCGATTGATGGTGTTTTTGTGGGCCTTAATGGTGAGCAAGGTAAACATACTTGGCAGGCTAATTTGCGGCGCGACAGTAATAGTCAGTTTGGGCAAAGTACGACCGGTTTTGCCGGTTATGCTTATGCGCTCACTCCGGCGTGGCGCGTACAAACCAGTTACGGCACGTCATTTAGAGCGCCCAGTTTTAATGATTTGTATTACCCGGATTTTAGTAATCCGAATTTGCTGCCCGAAACAGGGCGTAGTTATGACACAGGTGTGGCGTGGAAGGATGACATGCAAAACGCCAAAATCGTGTATTTTTCAAACGAGGTCAAAGACTTAATTGTTTTCGATAATAATCAAAATCGTCCCAACAATATTACGCTGGCTAAAACCACTGGTTGGACGGTTGAATACGGTGTGACAAAAGGAGACTTGAGCGCGACGATCGGCGCACAACTGATTGATGCGCGCGACCAGGCGACGCAAAAAGAGTTGGCCCGTGTCGCGCCAGAGCAGTATCGCGCCAGTGTGAATTACCGAATTGAAAAATGGCTTTTGGGCGCATCGCTATTACACAGTGGACGACGGTTTGATGATGGCGCTAACACTGCGTGGTTAGATGGTTTTAGCACCGCTGATATGTCGGTCAGTTATGCATTGTCGCCCGACTGGACGGTGCGTGGGCAAATCGACAACATCGCGGACTCCGATTACAGCACCGCTTTAGGGTACAACCAAGCGCGTCGCAATGCTTTGCTGTCAGTGCGTTGGGCGCCACGTTAATTTTTATGATGAAAAATACTTCGATACGGCGCGGTATAGGCTTAATCCCATCAGAGCTGATTCCGTTACGGTGGATATTAGTCACGACACTGCTGATTATTTTTGACGCTAGTGTCGCTTATGCAGCGAACCCTATCGAAGTACGCGACGATCGTGGCGCGGCGGTGCATTTTGCCACGCCGCCTGTGCGCGTGATTTCTTTGTTACCCTCTTTAACAGAAAGTGTCTGTGCCTTAAATCAATGTGGACGTTTGATTGCGCTTGATCGTTATTCCAACTGGCCTCATCAGATTGCGCATTTGCCGCGAGTCGGCGGTGGATTTGATCCCGATCTTGAGGCCATTGTTGCGGCGCGTCCTGATGTGGTCTTGATGGCACGCGTGCCGCGAGTCATCGATCGCTTAAGAACTTTGGGTATTCCATTTTTGGTCTTAGAGGCTAAAACTTACGCTCAAGTGCATACTGTTTTGCAGACTTTGGCGACCTTGTTTGCACTGCCAGAAAATTCCGTTGATACGCTATGGCGCGTGATTGAACAAAAAATTAGCGATCAGGCGAAAGTCGTTTCAAAAAATAAATCCGCGCACATTTATTTTGAAGTGAATCGTGGCTTGTACGCAGCGGGTGCGCAATCTTTTATTGGTGAAACCTTGACACGCTTGGGCGCGCGCAATGTTGTGCCGTCGAGTTTGGGAGAATTTCCCAAATTAAATCCGGAGTTCGTGGTGCGTGCTAATCCCGATGTCATCATCGTGAGCGCACAAGAAGTGACTGAATTGGCACGTCGTCCAGGCTGGGCGAATATTCGCGCCGTGCGTGAACAGCGTATTTGCGGATTAACCCCCGCGCAAAGCGATGTTGTCGCGCGTGCGGGGCCGCGTTTGGCCGAGGCCGCAAAAATCATTGCCGCGTGTTTGCACGACAAAGCACCGTAATTGATCATGAATTTTGAACGAAGCCATAAGCTCGGGCATTTGATGTTCTGGGGCATACTGATGCTGGTGATTTTGAGCGTAATCAGTTTATTTGTTAGCAGCAGTGGCTGGGATTTTTCGGGGAAAATGTTTAACAACAATCTTGATTCATCACAGGTTCAATGGTGGCGGATTATGTTAGACATTCGTGCACCGAGGACTTTAGGCACGCTTATGGCGGGCGCGCTACTGGGCTTGTCAGGCGCATTGGCGCAAGGCTTGTTTCGCAATCCCCTTGCTGATCCGTATTTGTTGGGCAGCGCTTCAGGCGCTTCTTTGGGCGTGGCGATTTTGTTGGCATCTTTAACATCATCAGCAGGGCCAAGCACGTATGACTTGAATCATGCTTGGTGGGTCAATATCGGTTTGACCGGCGCAGCGTTTATCGGTTCGATATTGGCGATGTTATTGACTTTGTTTTTGGCGCGCGGTGTGCAACACACTTTACGTTTGTTATTGGCGGGCATAGTCGTCGGGGTGTTATTAGGTGCCTTGACCTCTTTAATAACTTTACGCACACCGTCGATTGTGCAAATCATGCAGATATTCATGTTGGGTTCGACTGCTTTATTAGATTGGTCAAGCGCGCTCATGATGCTGTTGACTTGGGTGGTGGTGGTGTCGATCACTTGGGCGTTTGCGCCGATTTTGGATGGTTTGGTATTGGGTGAAGCCACGGCCTTAAGTTTGGGATTGCCGGTGCGTAGTGCGCGTTTGATTTTGATCGTCAGTTTCTCTTTGGCTTGCGCCAGCGTGGTCGCGCAAGCTGGATTGATTGCGTTTGTGGGACTGGCAGCGCCGCATTTGGTACGCGCGATGGTTAGTACCAAACACGCCTATTTGATTTTTTTATCCAGCCTAATGGGGGCGGTGTTATTGCTGTTAGCTGATATTTTGACGCGAGGCTTATTTGCACCCGAAGAATTGCCGGTGGGAATTTTGACGGCGGTTTTGGGGGGCGGCTATTTGTTGTATTTATTACATCGGCGCAATGCATCATGAATTTTTCTGACACTTCATTCAAGATCACGCCAGTCAAGGCCACAACAGTCAACACAACATTCGCGGCCTTATCAGTAAAAGGATTGTCGTATTCCTTGAATCATGTCAGCAATCCACAAAAAAACAATCACAAAAATTCCCGTCCACTACTGAATGATTTATCTTTTGAGCTTGCGGCGGGACGCTGGATTAGCATCGTCGGGCCTAATGGTGCCGGTAAATCAAGCTTACTCAAAGCCTTGGCAGGCGTGATTGCCGCCAAGGGTGAAATCAAAATTTTGGGTAAAGACCGTACAGAGTACTCGCGTAAAACCTTGGCACAAACTTTGTCCTATCTGGAGCAAAGCGGCAGCGCACCGTCTTTGGGTGACGAAATTTTGGTGGCAGATGTGGTTTTATTAGGACGCTTACCCCATCAAAATTGGCGAGCCGCGCCATCGCTGGCTGATCAGCTTGCGCTGGAGCGTGCTTTGCGTCGAGTCGGTGCGTGGGAGTGGCGACATCGCACTTTGAATCAACTGTCCGGTGGTGAACGACAACGCGTTTTGTTGGCGCGTTTATTGGCAGTCGAGGCACAAGTGTTATTGATGGACGAGCCTTTATTAAATCTTGATCCACCACATCAAGCCGATTGGGTCGTGCTGGTCAAAGAATTACTGAACGAAGGCAAAACTGTGATTAGTGTGTTGCACGATATGACGCTGGCGTTGATGGCTGACGATATGTTGATTCTGCGCGAAGGTTGTATGCAACATCTAGGAGCGAGCTCTGATGCGGCGACAGGGCAGGCCTTAGAAGCCGTTTTTGAACAACGTGTGAAAATTCATACGATTGACAATCAGCGTATTGCATTGATGCGATAGCAGTAATGTAAACGAATAAATGGCACTTCTATCAATTCATTTTTGCGGCGAATTGCTTTGTTGCGCAGTAAGCGAAGTCCTCACGTACGGTATGTACGCTCCGGTTTCTGTGTGCTGTGTGCCTCGCACTTCATCCGCACATTCTGTATTGATAGAAGTGCCCTAAAGCGTTTGGTGATTTTTAAATACAACTTTGTAGTTGCGCAGTTTTTAATCAATTTATGGTTCGGAACAATTTAGGGTTCACAATAACTTATGGACATTCAAGCGATACCGACTGAAAAACCTTATATCCAACCCACTGGCGAGCGCCGTGGCTTGCTGATCATCAATACGGGCAATGGCAAAGGCAAAAGCACTGCGGCGTTTGGTTTGGCAATGCGCGCATTTGGGCGAACTCATGTGCACGGTAAAAAAGTCAAAATTTTTCAGTTCATGAAAGTTCCCACCGCACGCTTTGGCGAACACCGCGTGTTTGAACAACTGGGTTTGGAAGTCGAAGGTTTGGGTGATGGTTTTAGTTGGAACAGTCGCGATCTGGAAGCGTCGGCGCAGTTGGCGCGCGATGGCTGGGCGCGGGTGCGTGCGGCGATTGAAAGTGATGAATATTTCATGATCGTGCTGGACGAATTGACCTATCCCTTGCACTTTGCCTGGTTGCCCATTGATGAGCTTATTGCCGTGTTTCGCGATCGTCCCAAAGGCCTACATATCGTCATCACGGGGCGCAATTGCCCCTCAGAAATAATTGAACTGGCAGACACTGTTACGGAAATGGCTTCACTTAAACACGCCTTTGAGTCAGGGATTCCGGCGCAACGGGGGATTGAAGATTGATTGAAGCTTGATTGAAACTTGATTGA
>JAVKMA010000346.1:0-3026 GCA_031538685.1 Burkholderiaceae bacterium
AGTCGATGCTTTAGTAGTCGATGCTTTAGTAGTCGATGCTTTAGTAGTCGATGCTTTAGTAGTCGATGCTTTAGTAGTCGATGTTTTAGTAGTCGGTGCTTTAACGGATGTTTTTTTGGGCGTTACAGTTGTTTTGGTAGCAGTGGTTTTAACGCCAGACGCGGTACGCGCAGTTTTTGTTTTTTCAGTATTCATGAGTCTTCCTTAAAGTCGATCATCAAAACACACGACACGCATCAGTTGTCACAGAACTACCCAAATGGCGCACTGAAACGCAATTTAATATACCGCAGAAGTTTCGTTATTGATCATTCTGCGTTTAGCTCGGTTGAATTTCGGTTGAATTTCGGTTGAATTTCGGTTGAATTTCGGTTGAATTTCTGATGAGTTTTTATCTCTCATCTTAGTTGATGATCTGAGCTGTCCAGGTATCTTTGATTTCAAGTTCGCCCTTTAACCACCGTCTAACTGCCGCCAGAGCACCGCGCCCAAAACCAAAGCTAATCAGTGAAGGGGCCGGCAGATCCAACACGATAAAGGGATTCCACAAAATCAAATGCAGGTCGATTGGCCAATCATGCGCGCCGGTGCCATAACGTTTTCGATAATTTGACACCAAAATAACTTTGGTATGTTGATCACGCACGCCCACTTTGACCGTAATGCTGGCCGCGTCCAGTTCTTGCAAATCTTTGCACAGATGCCAAACGACCGTAAAACCTTCAAATAAAGCTTTAATCGAGTCAAGCGTCGCGCCGGATTCTGAAACACCATTGCTGCTGACATTTTCTTGTACAAAAATATGTAAAGTGTCCCCAGGCAATGGCGCGCGTGGCTCGTGCATTGTTCGCAAACCCGCTTGCCAAGTACGCGCCATCAGCGCTTCATCCGCATCGCGTTGGGCCGGAGAATAGTGTCGTGTTTGTGCCGGAAAACGGTGGGCTAAGGCATCGACGCGCATTTTGGCGGTGTTGCATTGTTTTTTTGAGAGCGTCTCTTTTTGAAACGCTTGATCAATCGCGATTAAGGTGTTTTTTTGTTCGTCTAGAGTCCCCAAAGCCATCACCATGTCAGCACCTGCTTGCAGCGCCAATATCGCTGCAGCCCCATGTCCGTAGTGATCATTGATCGCTTGCATCGACAATGAATCGGTGATAACCACGCCTTGATAAGACCATTGCTCACGCAACAAAGTATGCAAAATTTTGCGTGACAAAGTCGCTGGATACACTGCATCCCATTGCGGATACATGATGTGTGCGGTCATGATGGCAGGCGCGGCATCGCGCAGCGCGTAAAAGGGCGAAAGCTCCACGCGCGTTAATTCATCAAGCGTTTTGTCGATAGTCGGCAAATCAAAATGTGAATCAAGCGCCGTGTCGCCGTGCCCAGGAAAATGTTTAATGCAGGCCGCGACGTTTTCATCTAAGGATCCTTGCATCCATGCCCCCGCATAGTCAATCACGACTTTTGGCGTCGCGCCAAAACTGCGTTCAGCAATGACGGGATTGTGGGGATTATTATTAACGTCGAGCACCGGCGCAAAATTCCAATTAAATCCCAGGGAAGCAATTCCGCGCGCGACGGCGGCGCCGACTTGTTGCGCCCGTTCAATATCACCCCCCATTGCCAGCGATAACGCCGAGGGAGGCGCTGGTAGCGTGGTTGCGCGCACGACGCCGCCACCTTCTTGATCGATCGCGATTAAACATTGTGCGCCCATCAGTTGACGCAAATCTTCGGTCAAGGCCCGGATTTGCGCTTCGCTGCCTAAATTTTTACGAAACAGACAAATGGCACGGATTCCGTGATCGTGAATAAATTCTCGTTCCTCGTCTGTCAGCGTGGTGCCGCTGATGTTAATCATGACCAGTGCGCCACTGAGATTGTTGTCTGTCATTGCGTTTGCAGTATTTGAAGGTATTTGAAATTGGGCGAGGAGCGAACCAAAACTATGAAAGGCCATCTGGCAAATAGTATAAATGGCGGCCTAAAAATGACGACTTAAGACTGACTCACTATCCTTGCGTTTTCGAGTCGTTTGGCAATCACCACACTGGTTTTACAATCCGCGTCCGATTTGCCTCTAAATTCATCAATGGCAATTACGCTATCAACCCATCATATCGTCGCGAACCTGCTGACCCCCTCGCCCTCTTTATGGGTGCCACCGCCGCTATCGCTGTACATACATTTTCCGTGGTGTGTCAAAAAATGTCCCTATTGCGATTTCAACTCGCACGAAAGCAAAAACGGTTTTGATGAAACGCGTTATTTGACGGCACTCAAAAACGATTTGATTCATGCTTTGCCGCAAATTTGGGGACGGCGAATCTGTAGTATTTTTATGGGGGGTGGCACGCCCAGTCTGTTTAGCGCGCAGGGCATCGAGTCTTTGTTGGATTTCATTCGTAGTGTTTTGCCCTTTGATTCTCAATTGGAAATTACCCTAGAAGCCAATCCAGGCGCAAGCGAAGTGTCGCGCTTGGCAGATTTTCGCAGCAGTGGCATCACGCGGGTGTCTTTGGGCATACAGTCTTTTAATGATGCGCATTTGTGCGCGTTAGGGCGCATACATGGTGCGCGCGAGGCCCACGCGGCGGCGACAAGTATCGGCCGTGTGTTTGATCGATTTAATTTGGATTTGATGTTCGCCTTGCCCGGACAGACTTTGGATGATTTAAGCGCGGACTTGGCTGCGGCCTTGCAGTATCAACCGCGTCATCTGTCGTATTACCAATTGACGATGGAGCCCAATACTTTTTTTGCTAAGCAGCCACCCGCGAATTTACCCAACGATGATTGCAGCGCCGAGATGGAGACTGTCATTGAGGAAACTTTACACGCGCAGGGTTTGGTGCATTACGAAATTTCAGCATATGCGCGGATGGGACAAGAAGCACAGCATAATCTGAACTATTGGCAGTTTGGCGATTATTTGGGAATTGGTGCGGGTGCGCATTCCAAGCTCACGATTCAAGGCGAGATTTGGCGCGAGGTGCGAGCCAAACATCCTGAACACTATC
>JAVKMA010000347.1:0-2633 GCA_031538685.1 Burkholderiaceae bacterium
AAGATGCACGACAAGGACTCAATGTGCAGTGCCGCGCGCTCAGTCGAGATGTCGCCATAGCCACTGCCAAACATCACACATTCGCGCACATCTGATTTAAAGCGATTGGGTAAAGCGGCAGGGTCTATCAAGCGCAACAAGATAGGCTGGGGATTGTTTTGTGACTGTCCGCCAGTGGGCGCGTCAAGGCCGCCAAGGATCAAGGCCCTGACATAGCTACCGGCGGGTAGGTAAGTGCGCGCATTAAGCACTTCCACTTTTGCTTTATTACCAGTAGCTCCAATAGCGCCGCCATTAGCGCCGCCGTTGTTAGCTGCGGGGGTATTGGAAGCAATAATTGCGGTCTCGATACCTACTGCGGGGATTCGATAGGCATCCGTTGCAGCATTCTTATTGGATTCGGAGTACGCAGGTGTGTAGTTGACTCCACCAGCGGAAGGAGCGGGTGGCGGTGGTGGTAATTTCGATGGTGGGGTGTACTTGCCTGAAGATGGGGCCGAAGGAAGCGGTGAAACGTCGGGCGTATGTACCGATGGTTTGGCTTGTTGTGCAGCGAGCAAGGCATTCAGGCGATCCTCCATCGTTTTATTGGCTTTTTCTAAATCCGATATTTTGTTCCCTTCGATCCCGCGCCAAGAATCTGCGGGGTCAATTTTGGGAGCGGTGAAGGAGATTGATTCGGGTGGTTTCTGTGGTTTGACAATGGCCGCGCCGTCGATACCCTTTTCAAATTCGTCCTTGTTGCCACTGGGGCGTTCCGCCAGCCAAATACCAAACGTAGAGAGCAGCACAATAATGAGGATCGCCAATCCCAAGTACACCCATTGCTTGCGTTTTGTATTGGCGCCCTGATCCAAATCTTTAATTTCCATCGCGTTCTCCCCGTTGACGAACAAGATAAATCATGGTGCTTTCTTTTGGTGCCAACGCCATCTGATCAATCGCTACGCCAAGAACGCCCTTGGCGTAGAACTCCTGTTCCGCAACGCGTAGAAGGCTATCCGTCAAATTAGTTAGTTGGAATTTTTCGCCGATGACTTCGGTGCCCTTGTAAGACAATAGATGAACTAATTTAGCCTCTTTCCAAAGCGGAGTTTCTTTATTTTCTGACAGGATGTCTAAATCTTTGGGCAATTCACCTGAGGCCATGAGCAACACAAAATTTTTGACTAGGCTTTGATGAGAACTTGCTTTTTCAATGGAACTCAAAGCTTCTGATCGAGTGCCATAGCCTGCTGTCCGAGCCGAGTCGCGCAATATGATTTGCTCTAAGGGAATGTCCTTGGGTTGTAGTACCAGGGCATAGTTGCGGCCAGATTCGGACACCACAAATACATTAATGGGTGCGCTGGCATTTTGTACCCGCAAGAAAAATTGACCGTTCTCCTCGTCTTTATCGACCAGGAGAGTGCCTGGATTAAATTTCAAAGCCCGTAATCGCTCGCCAGAAATGGATAAGCGAGTAATTTCCTTGATAGAGATCGTCGCGTAAGCGCTTGTACCATCGGCAACATCCACTATTTGCAAGGCGAATGTAGAGCGACTTAAGGCAAGGAGCAGTGCTAAAAAAAGAGAGCGAAGCAGAGAGCGAGGCAGAGATCGAAATGTGGTTATTGAGTGCATATTTTTGGATTTTTAGCGGCGTACAAATCTTCGTTTTCGGTTTGGCAAAAACCCGTTAAGGTGATTTTTCCGGCGTTGTAACGAAACTGAAGCAAGTAATTGACCTCTTCACTTTTCACGGCTTCTTTGCCGATGAAAATTTTTTGAGTGCCTCGCAAGATTAGGCGAGAATTCTTTTGGTCAGGAATCGCTTGGTAGGGGTAAAAAACGTTGCTTTGCTGATTTTTTTTAAGCGAAGCAATATAGTTTTTGATGCGTTCTTTGATCACTCCTTGGTAAGTGGGATTGACATAGCGGAGAAATTCATCTGTCTGGAATTCTGCCGAGTTGGGGGATACATCGACCCATAAACTCACCAAAAATTGTCCCATTTGGGTGAGGTATTCAGGTGAGACTTGTTCATCGTCTACCCAAAAACTTTCAGTGAGGTGGGCTGGCACAACAATGGTTCTAGGTGCTGCGTCTTTGCCCAGTAATTTCAAACTCAAGCCAACATTGAGACAAAACAAGGTCACCAGCGCAAATTGAAAGATTCGTCCTAATCCTGTCGTACTTGCGAATGTGCTTGAAATATCATTCCATTTCATAGCTACTCCTATCCTAAAAACGCACGCACACCCGAAGGTGGGGAGCGCCTTAGGACGATTAAGTCAATGGGCAGATACCACCAAGCGAGATGCTTCAGAAAGTGCGGATGCTTGCCACCCTTACTCCGACTAAAAGCCCAAGCCAAAAGAAACCCCAGCACAATTGAGAGGGTAAAAAAGCCTGTTGCAATACCCATCGATAAAGATAAGACAAAGACAATGACCAAATCTATGTCCCACAAGAGGAACATCGGTGGATCATCTATTCTTGTGGGCATCCAGTAACGCTCATCCATATACGTAAACTAATATGCGTAAACTAAATAGTGGCGGTCAATAAAGCCGCAACAATCGTGGGCCCAAAAAACAGCGCGGCAGCAATAACAAAACCACCCACGAGCAAAGTCATTTTGCCCGATAGCC
>JAVKMA010000348.1:0-4501 GCA_031538685.1 Burkholderiaceae bacterium
GCGTCAATTTGTGGAAATGTTGTTCCGCCAAAATTTCTGTCGGCGCCATCAGCGCAACTTGATATCCACTGTCAATCGCCTCTGTCGCCGCCAGTGCTGCGACGATCGTTTTGCCGCTACCCACATCGCCTTGCAACAATCGTTGCATCGGATAAATTTGTTGCATATCCTGCGCAATCTCAAGGCCAACGCGTTTTTGCGCGGCCGTGAGCGCAAAAGGCAATTGTGTGCGAAAGGTTTGGGTATAAATTCCTGTGCCACTAAATTGCGGCGCACGTAAAGCCTGACGCCGCATATGCGCTTGACGCAATGACATTTGTTGCGCCAGTAGCTCGTCAAATTTCAAACGTTGCCATGCCGGATGCGTTCGATTTTCAAACGCATCCAATACACCATCTGGCGGCGGATGATGCAAAATTTTTAAGGCCGCGCTTAAATCCATCAAACGATATTGGGTGAGTATCGATTCGGGCAAAGTGTCTGCGATCGGCAATTGCGCGACCGCGTGCGCGATCACTTTTTGAATTCGTGCTTGCGTCACGCCAGCAGTGCTGGGATAGATCGGGGTTAAATGTTGCGATAAGGGTTTATCCGCGCTAACAATGCTTGGATGAATCATTTCTGCCGATGCCCCGGGTAAAAATCGTGTGGCTTTTAACACCCCACGCACCCGAACGCGCTGCCCTTCAGAAACTTTATTCACCTGCGAACTGTAAAAATGCAAATAGCGCAAAACCACTTCGACACCATCGTCGTCAACCAACCACACCAACCACTGACGACGCGGACGCAACACTATTTCGCTACTGCGTATAGTCGCTTCAATTTGTATCGCATCCTCATTCATTTGCGCCATCGCTTCAGACACTGTGGTCAAGGACGTCGCGTTTTCATACCGCAGGGGTAAATGAAACAAACAATCCTCTAAACTGGTTAAACCCAGTTTTTCAATCATTAAGGATTTGGGTAAAGACACGGTGGTTCACGCATCAGTTTAATTGCGCCGCAGCGCGATAATGCGCGGTCGCACGTAGATCACTGACTGTTTGCCCGTCGTCACTGATATCTTTGTCAAATCCATGATCAAACAAACGCGCTAACAATAAATGTACGCTGCGTAAGCGTTCAGGATGGTTTTGTGCAGATCGCAGAGCGCGCTCTAAATACACTTGCGCTTTGCCCCACAATTTTTGTTGTATGCATAAATCGCCTAAACAAATCAAAACTTCGAGTGGGCGCGGATAACGCGTCAACCAGTTTTCGCACTCTTGCAAATATTCTGCAATATGTGCGGTATCTGCACCCAAACGGGCATACTGAGCCAAAGTCACTGCGGCTGGACCCTCACTTGAAATGCTTTGCAACATCACTTTGTACGCCTCGCCATACAAAGAAAAATCAATATACCGCCCCGCTGCAGCTGCGCTAATGGCGGTGATGTCTTGATAGTGACGCGGCATTTGACGCCACAAAGCGCGCACTGATTTTTCATCTACCGCTTCGGAAAACAGCGCCAAATAAGCCTGTTCAGCGTATTTTTCTTCAATGATCGGCAACAGCGCGCTATATTTTTTCAGGTTTGCGATTAAATTCAAAACCTCTTGCCACTGCCCCAAACGTTGCCGCGCCTTGAGTTCCAATTGCAAGGGATACAAATGACGACGCCCAACTTTTTTCGCCTGTGTCAATAACTCCAACGCTAATACAAACTGTCGATCTTCAATCGCAAAACTGGCTCGCGCAATCAAAACTGCGTGATGTGCATCTTTGGGGTGACGCTCTAATTCCAAATAGCGATCTCGTTCAGAAAATTGCAAAGCGCGATGCGCCGCTTGTGCTGCTAATAAATCTGCTGAAGATGTAATGTCATGACTAAACTGCGCGAGTTGCGAAAATTTCAGCGCTTGGCCAAAACGTCCATCATAAAAATAGCGCAAGGCCATATGCAGAGAGTAATAAGCGCGGTCTTTTTTTTGCCGTGCTTGATAGTCTTTGGCGCGTTTTGGCAATTCAATCAAATGACGAATCACGTTAATCACAAAGCCACTTAAACCCAAGGCACACAAAGACACCAGCAAAAATAAATTCCACGATATATCCAAACGATAACCCGCAACAAAAAAAGTCACTTGACCGGTATTTTGTTGCACACTCAAAGCCAAGACAACCGCCACAATCACTAAAAAAATAATTTTAAAACGCATAAATTCAGTTAACAATAATTCAAGAAAATCTCAAAAATTTTATTTTTTTATTCGGAACAACTCTGCTACAGATGTTCAAGGCAGCTTTAAAACGTCTGTGCTAAATCAGTGTAGTCAACATGTAATTGACGCACTCTAGCAGAGAGTTGTGCAAGTGATAGCTGATCGGTATTGATGCAATCGTCCGCACACTTTTGACGCTGCGCGCGTGTTGTTTGCGCAGCAATCATCGCTACCACTTGTTGCGCATCCAAACCATTACGCGCTTGTACGCGTGCCCTCTGCGTCGCGACCTCACAATCAATTAACAAAATTCGATGCACCATCGCGCGCCAATCGTCAATATGTTCAACCAACAAGGGAATCATCCATATTTGATACGCAAAATTTTGCTCCTGCGCCGCGTGCGCACTGTCGCGAATCATCTGTTGTCGAATCAAGGGATGAATCAGCGCCTCTAGTTGTTGGCGTGCCGCGCGGTCATTAAATACCAGTTGTCGCATTGCCACACGATTCAGTGCACCGCTTTTATCGATCATACCGACGCCAAACTGCGCGACGATCAGCGGTATCGCTGCGCCATCACTCGAGGTCAATCGATGGGCAATCTGATCACTGTCAATCACTGCCACGGGAAAACTCGCAAAATGCGTTGCGATGGTGCTTTTACCTGAACCGATACCACCGGTCAATCCGATGACTAATGGTGGTTTAAATGGCGGTTTAAATGACTGCTGAACAAATTTTGATTCAGCGATCCCTAGAGTTTTATCAGTCATGGCCTAATCCCACTCCATTCATTAAAGCCGCTCAATCCGATCACTGCGGTCACATCCAGATAAAAATATCCGACCATCACTAACAATCCCGCCATACAGAGAAACGGCGCAAAAGCAATTTCTTGATCAAATTTTTGTCGTTGGCGTAACACTTTCACGCCACCCCATACCGAACCCATCAGGGCGGCGATGAGCAAAATCCACGGAATCGCCGCGACGCCCAACCACGCGCCCAAGGCAGCAAGCAATTTGAAGTCGCCGTAACCCAATCCTTCTTTTTTGCGCAAAAACCAATACAGCCAATAAATCACCCACAATAGGCCATAACCCAATATCGCACCATAAAGCGCGTGGTGTAAAGGCACGAACAACTCGTAGGAATTGGCGATCAAGCCCAGCCACAAAAAAGGAAGACTCAAAATATCGGGCACCAAATGTGTTTGACTGTCGGTCACCGTCATGGTCAAAATCCCACACAGAAAAATGAATACGGCAATGCTTAAAGCGTTGATTCCCAGGCCGTAGGCCAATCCCAACGCGAACAGCGCAGTCGTTAATTCCACTATTGGGTAAAGCATCGAAATTTTGTGCGCACAAAAACGGCAACGCGCCGACAAAATCACATAACTAAAGATGGGAATTAAGTCGCGCAACAGCAAAGTCTTTTGACAGTGCGGACAATGCGAAGTCGGCCAAGCCAGATTGAAAGTCTTGTGCGGATGTTCAAAACCATCATCATGCTCGATTGCCAGTACCATTTTTGGCGTACGCACGATCAAAACATTCAAAAAACTGCCGATGATTGCGCCCAGTAATCCGACGCCCAAAAAAATTATTACAGTCGCTAACATAAAAAATATCTCTTGAATGTCGATTAAATATCGCTTGAATCAGAATTTAAAAAACGTCTGCGCAAGCTCTAAACAATATCTAGACGATGCGTCCCAGCGAAAACAAGGGCAAGTAAATGGCGCTTAACAAAGTTAATACAAAAATGCCTAAAACCGCTAAAAATATAGGCTCGGCGTAACGCACGTACAAATCTTTGTGGTGTTCAATTTCTTGTTCTAACACCGCACTCATTTTGGGCAAAACGTTTAATAGCGCATCGTGATCTTGACTGCTGATCAACAAGGCACTTAACCACGGCGGTAACAATAATTGTTGCGCGATCATCGGTTCCCAGTTCTGCCCTTTTTCTAAACCTCGCCCAAGATTTTGACTCATGCTTTGAAATTGCGCGTCACTCATCGATTGTGCGACGACCCAAAGTGCTTCGCGCATAGTCAAACCGGCACGTAACAAAATTTCCAAACCGTACACCCAACGCGCGCACTGACTTAAAAAATAAATCTGTCCCATAAAAGGCAAGCGCATCAACACCTGACTTTTTAAACGCAGAATGAATTCCAAATTCAATCCTAAATGAAATCGCGTTTGTGCGAGAACATTACGATCGGTGTCAGTGTTAAACGAACGATGTAAAGCCACACGCAAAACAATCCAAATAATCCAAAA
>JAVKMA010000349.1:0-1867 GCA_031538685.1 Burkholderiaceae bacterium
AAAGCCTTACCTGCACGAAAAATGGGGCATCTCAATATCGTCAGTAGTGATGCTCGAATTTTGGCAACTCAATTTTCTGACATTGCACAATTTTTAGAATCCTAAATGCTTACGCTGACGAATCCTGAACTCAGTGACATTCAATGTGCCGCTGATGCCATTGCAATGGGGCAAGTTATCGCTTTCCCCACTGAAACGGTATATGGATTAGGTGCTGACGCAGACAATGCGGATGCTCTAGCCAAAATTTTCAGCACCAAAGGACGTCCGACTGACCATCCATTAATCGTGCATATCGCAGGTCACCATGTTCTCGATCGATTCAGCTTACGCAACGACGAAGTCGTACAAGAATTATGTCAATTATTCTGGCCTGGCCCACTCACTTTGATATTACCCAAACGCCCCCAGGTACTTGATGCAGTCACTGGCGGACAATCTACCGTCGGTCTACGTTGTCCCGCCCACCCTATCGCACTCGATTTATTGCGAGCCTTTAAAAATGGACTCGGTGGAATCGCCGCACCGTCTGCCAATCGCTTTGGTCATATTAGTCCTAGCTGCGCTCAACATGTGATAACTGAATTTGGCCTGGACAACACCGACATCATGTATTTACTTGATGGTGGTGTCTGTGAAGTTGGTGTTGAATCGACGATATTGGATTTGAGCAGTAGCACGCCAATCATTCTGCGGCCTGGGGGTGTGACTAAAAACGCATTAGAAACTGCGCTCAATTGCACTATCGCAGATAAAGCGCTCGCGAATTCACCCAGAGTATCTGGCAATTTACGACAACATTATGCGCCGCACACGCCCTGCTTTATGTTGCCCAAAAATGAACTTTTGTCTCACTGCCAGCAATGGTCAGTACAAGGTTTACGGATTGGTGTGTTGCGTATCAGTGCACATAATTCCTCAAATGAGAAATTTAATCTAAAGACTGTCGCGATTGATTTAGCTGATAATGAATTGGCTTATGCTCAGGGTTTATACGCAGCATTGCACGCTTTAGATGATGGTGGTTTGGATCGGATTTTGATTGAGCAACCACCTCAAGAATGGATTGCCATTAATGATCGCTTAAAACGTGCTTGTGCGACATTAGAATTTTGACCATTATTTTTTTGCCGCTTCGCGTTCTTTTTGATACCGATCAAAATCGGGCAAGTCGGATTGACGATTTTTACTCATCCGCAAACCTTCGTACCACGCATGCATCGAACAACTGCAAACAAAAACTATCACATTGCTAATCAATAATAATCGGACTATATTTTTAATCATTTTTTCACTTAAAACATGAATACAAAAGCGCTCGCAGTCACCGAAGTTAACCCTGTTGCTAATGTCTACTTTGATGGAAAGTGCATCAGTCACAATATCGTAACGACTAACAATGAACGCAAAAGCGTAGGGGTCATTTTACCTGGACAGCTCAACTTTAAAACGGGCGCGGCTGAAATCATGGAGTGCGTAGGCGGTTCATGCCGGTATCGTTTACAAGGCAGCGAGCAATGGCTGACTTGCTCAGAGGGTCAGTCGTTTGCCATCGCAGAAAACGCTTCTTTTGATATCGATGTGAGTGCAACGCCATTCCATTACTTGTGCCACTACGCTTAATTTATATATTTTCAAACCTTTATGCGATCAAAACTTATTGCTGGCAACTGGAAAATGAATGGTTCTCGCGCACAAAATGAGGACCTACTCAAGGCATTAAAAACCGCAACATTACCATCTCAGACAAATTTAGCCGTATTTCCACCCGCACCTTATTTAATGCAATGTCAATCCATATTGACTGGCAGTAAGATTCAATATGGTGCGCAAGATATTTCGGCACAACAGAACGGCGCCTATAGTG
>JAVKMA010000350.1:0-2367 GCA_031538685.1 Burkholderiaceae bacterium
CTATTTAGCCGCTGAAATCTTGCGTGAAAAAGTGTTTCGTCAAATGGGTGATGAAATTCCCTATGCCAGCACGGTTGTGATAGATCAATTTGAAGACGAAGGCGGGACGATGTACCGCATTGCGGCAACGATTATTGTCAATCGCGCCACACACAAGCCGATGCTGTTGGGCAAAGATGGTGAAAAAATTAAACATATCGCGACAGAAGCGCGCAAAGATATGGAAAAACTCTATGGTCGAAAAGTGTTCTTACAGACCTGGATTAAAGTCCGTGAAGATTGGGTCGAGGATGCGCGGCACTTCACGCCTCAATAATTGAACCGCCAATGGCGATCGAACCTGATGCGGCAGAGGATACGGCTGCGCTAAACCCAAGCAGTGCCAAGTTCAGCGCGTCCATCAGTGAAGACCTGCGGATGGCGACGCCTTTAAAATTACCCACTTCATCCCAAGTGCGCACCCCCGCGCGCCCACGTTTGCGAAAATGGGTGGCGCAACCCGCATTTATTTTGCACTCGCTCAGCTATCGTGACTCGAGCTTGATTGCCCAGGCCTACACGCGCGATCAAGGATTGATTACACTGTTAGCCAAAGGAGCCAAACGTCACTACTCACAACTTCGCGGCGTGTTGCATTTATTCCAAGAGTTGCAATTGGATTACAGCGATCGAGATGAAATCAAGCTTTTGAGCGGGGCCGAGTGGGTAGGCAGCGTACCGCTCATCGCCCCAGCGCGACATTTTTCAGCGTATTATTTAAACGAGTTGTTATTGCGCTTTAGTCCTGCAGAGGAAGAAAATCGCGCGGTCTTTGACGCGTATCACCGCACTTTGATCGCCTTGGCGCAGGAGCGCCGAATTGAAAATAGCTTGCGCCGTTTTGAGTATGTCTTGCTCAAAGAGGGTGGATTTATTGACGAGGTCAGTTATTGTCTCGATCAAGCTTGTACCGTTCAAGCTGATCAATGGTATTGGTTAGATCCGCAAAATGGTACCAGCAGAACCGATGCGCAACATCCACAGGCTTTGAGCGGCCAGTCTTTATTGTGCCTAGAGTCGGGTGTTTTTGAAGACTTTTTAGCACCCAGTGACGCCATGCGAATGCGTAATAGCTTGCGTGCGCTGATCACGTATCATTTGAATGGAGTCGCGTTAAATACGCGAAAAACGTTACTTGAATTGCAACTATGATGCATTTGTCCTCATCGCCCTTCATTGAATTAGGCGTCAATATTGACCATATCGCGACGGTGCGGAATGCGCGCGGAACGGTCTATCCTGATCCGCTTGAGTTCGCATTGATGGCGCAAGATGCCGGTGCCGAGGCGATTACTTTGCATTTGCGCGAAGATCGCCGCCATATCCGCGACGCCGATGTGCGCGCGATTAAAGACGCGATTTGGGTGCGCATGAATCTAGAGTCGGCGATTACCGAAGAGATGATCAATTTTGCTTTGTCAGTCATGCCCAGTGATGTGTGTTTAGTTCCAGAGCGGCGCGAAGAACTGACAACTGAAGGTGGTTTAGATGTCCGCACCCATTTTAAAAGTGTGGAATCGGCGGTAAAAAAATTAACCGATGCCGGAATTCGGGTGTCATTATTTATTGATGCGGATCAAACACAAATTGACGCGGCGCATGCGGCGGGTGCGCCAGTGGTTGAGTTGCACACGGGTGCATATGCTGACGTGACTGATCAGGACCAACAAATAAAATTACTCGCACAGTTGTCCCAAGGTGCGCAGTACGCTAGTAGTTTGGGCTTGTGCGTCAACGCGGGGCATGGTTTGACGATCGCGAATGCGGCAGCGGTAGCGGCATTGCCCGATATTCGCGAATTAAATATTGGTCATGCGATTGTTGCGCGCGCGCTTAATATCGGATGGATGGCGGCGATTCGTGAAATCAAAGCGATCATGGTTCGCGCAAAATTGGAGCGCACATGATAGTGGGTATCGGAACTGATCTGACAGGCATGAGGCGAATTGAAAAAGCATTCCTGAAATGTCCTGCCGCGTTTACGCATCGAATTTTGACGCGTAATGAATGCCGTGTTTTCCATCAACGCTGGGGGCAAAGTCATGGTAAAGCGATGCGCTACTTGGCGACACGCTTTGCCGCTAAAGAAGCTTTTTTTAAAGCAATGACACGGATTCACTTTGTGAGCTCTTGGCAAGATATGGAAGTGATTAACCTTGATAACGGTGCGCCAACAATTCAGTGGCGCGGGGACTCTGCGGTCATTACTGGTTTGTCTTTTCATTTAAGTTTGACCGATGAAATCCAGTATGCGCAAGCGATGGTAGTGATTGAGCGCACGCTTGAATGAATACGCTAGATGAATAAGCGAAATGAATAAGCAAGAAC